>JACQAD010000219.1 GCA_016195125.1 Magnetospirillum sp. | reverse complement strand
GTCTTGAATCGAGACCATCCGCCCCTTCGTCGGGGAAGGGCCCGCTTTCGATCTCAGGCAGGATTTCATGACCATTCGCAAAAAGCTGGCATTGCTTCTGCTGGCGGCAATCAGCGCATCTCTGGCGGTCGGCCTGACCAGCGCCCTCGACGCAAGGACCAAGATGCGCGAGGCCCGTATGGCGCAATTGCGGGCGATCACCGAGACGGCCTGGAGCCTGGCGGTGGGCTTGGGCGAGCAGGTCAGGTCCGGCACGATCGCGGCCGGGGATGCCCGGGTCAGGCTGGCCGCCAGCATCCAGACCATGCGTTACAACCAGGGCCATGACTACCTGATGGTCTTCGACTTCGACGGCATCGCCCTTGCCAATGGCGGCAGCCCCAAGATGGTCGGCCAGAATCGTCTGGACGCCAAGGATGCCGAGGGTATCGCCTATGTCCGCAAGATGGTGGAACTGAGCCGCGGCCCCGCCGGCGAGGGCGAGGTCTCCTATAGCTTTCCCAAGCCCGGTGGCGACAGGCCCCTGCCCAAGACCACCTATGTCAAGGGCTATGCGCCCCTCGGCCTGCTGGTGGGGACCGGCGTCTACATGGACGACCTTGATGACGAATTCCACGCCATCCTGATCAGGCTGGGCCTGACCACCCTGGGTCTCGTCGTGTTGGCGGGAATCATCACCTGGGCCATTGCCCGCTCCATCTCGTCGACCCTGGATTCATTGCGGAACAAGATGGGGGCCCTGGCGCAAGGCGACCTGTCCATCACCATCGACGAAGCCGGACGCAATGACGAAATCGGCGCCATGGCCCGCGCCGTCCAGGTGTTCAAGGACAATATGGCGGAAACCAACCGCCTGCGTTCCGAGCGCGAGCGCGAACAGGCCCGCCAGCAGGAGGATCGCCGCCACGCCATGCTCGGCCTGGCCAACGCCTTCGACGGCAGCGTCGGCGACATCGTCGGCGCCGTGGCCCATTCCGCCGGCGGCATGCAGACCACCGCCCGGAGCCTCAGCGACAGTGCCGGAAAGGCGGAACAGCGTGCCGCCACCGTCGCCCGCATCGCCGAGGAGGCCAGCGCCAACGTCCAGGCGGTGGCCACCGCCACCGGCCAGCTGACCTCGGCCATCCACGAGATCGGCGAACGCATCGGCCGCTCGGCCGATGTCACCGAATCCGCCGCCCTCCAGGCTCGGCGCACCGACCAGGCCGTGGCCCAGCTGGCCGCCGAGGTGGAGCGCATCGGCGAGATCATCGACCTCATCCAGCAGATCGCCAGCCAGACCAATCTTCTCGCCCTCAACGCCACCATTGAGGCGGCGCGGGCGGGAGAGGCCGGAAAAGGCTTCGCCGTGGTGGCGGGCGAGGTCAAGCACCTGGCCAATCAGACCGCCAAGGCCACCGGCGACATCCGCGGCCAGATCGAGAGCATCCAGGCCCGGACCCTGGGCGCCGTCGATGAGATCCGCGCCATCGGCGCCACCATCGACGAGGTCAATCAGATCGCCGCCTCCATCGCCACGGCGGTGGCGCAGCAGCACGCCGCCACCCAGGACATCTCCGACAATGTCCGCCAGGCGGCCGAGGGCACCCGTGCCGTCTCGGGCAATATCGCCGAAATCACCGGCGAGGCCGCCCAGGTCGGCCGGGCCGCCGGGGACATGCTGGAAGCCGCCCGCGACCTGTCAAACCAATCCGAACGGATGCGCGGCGAGGCCGCCAACTTCCTCGCCACCATCAAGGCCGCCTGACACTTCCGGGATGGGGCGACTACATGGCCAGCTTGGACAAAGCCGCCTGGGTGGCCGCGGCCTTTTCCCTGGCCTTGGCGGCATCGGGCTCGGCAGCGCCGTCCTTGGCCATCTTCAAGGCCGCCTGCAGGGCCGGCACCTTGTCCATGGGGGCGTCCTGAATGGCGCCGAAGCCCTGGTCCTTGCAGGGATTGGCCTGAGCGGAATCGTACCCCTCGCCCGCCGGTCCCACCAGACAATTGACCACATGCTGGAGATGCCCGCGCACCATCTTCTCGTCAGCCGATGCAGCCGCCATGCCGGCATGGGCGGCCGCTGTGGCGGTCTGTTGCCTGGAATC
The DNA here is from genome assembly GCA_016195125.1 of Magnetospirillum sp. Classification (GTDB taxonomy): domain Bacteria; phylum Pseudomonadota; class Alphaproteobacteria; order Rhodospirillales; family Magnetospirillaceae; genus Phaeospirillum. The sequence continues at coordinate 14,153 of JACQAD010000219.1, read as the reverse complement.
CCCGGCCCAGGCGGACGGCACCATCAGCACCAGGAACAGTGCTGCCGTCGAGATTGATGCGGCTCGGATCATGATGGAACTCCTCGCGATGGCCCTCGCCTCAGAAAAGCTGTGACCTGCCTGGACCATTTTCAACCGGGCTATACGCCGGCATAGGCGGTGGGAGGGATCTGGGGAGAAAAAGGGGATTCGCATATTGCCGCGCCCCCCTTTCACGTCCATATTTGAGAAAGATGACGGAAAGGAGACTCTTTGATGCGACACCGCAGAACACGGGTCCGGGTAGCGACGCAGGACAATTCCGCTCGTATTCTCGCCGCCATTGCCGCCCTGGTGGTCCTGGGCGCTGCCGCCCTCACCCTGGCCGGCTGAGTCTTTCCTGGCGAAATCACTTGGCGTAAGGGCCTCGGGCGCGGCACCATGCCTGCCTCAGTGACGCTCGCCCAGAGACCCATGAAAAAAGACACCCGCATCCTTCACGCCGGCCGCCACCCGGAGCAATTCCACGGCGCCGTCAATCCGCCGGTCTACCACGCCTCGACCATCCTGCATCCCTCGGTCGCCGCCATGGAAAAGAGCGGCAAGACCCCGTTCGAGGGCGTGCGCTACGGCCGCTTCGGCACGCCCACCACCTTCGCCCTGGAAGAAGCCGTGGCCGAGTTGGAGGGCGGGCACCGCACCGTCGCCACCTCCTCGGGTCTGGCCGCCATCACCGGGGCGCTGCTGGCCTTCCTGAAGACCGGCGACCACCTGCTGATGACCGACACCGCCTACTTCCCCACCAGGAAGTTCTGCGATTCGGTCCTGGCCGGCTTGGGCATCGAAATCACCTATTACGACCCGCTGGTGGGCGCCGGCATCAAGTCCCTGATGCGCCCCAACACCAAGGTGGTCTTCACCGAAAGCCCGGGCTCCCTGACCTTCGAGGTCCAGGATATCCCGGCCATCGCCGCCGCCGCCCATGGCGGCGGCGCCATCGTGATGATCGACAACACCTGGGGCGTGCTGACCTTCCAGCCCTTTACCAAGGGCGTCGATATTTCCATCCAGGCCGCCACCAAGTACATCGTCGGCCATGCCGACGCCATGCTGGGCACCATCACCGCCGCCACACCCGAATTGTGGCTGCGGGTCAAGACCTCCCTGGCCGCCTTTGGCCATTCGCCGGGAACCGAGGAGATGTATCTGGGCCTGCGCGGCCTGCGCACCCTGCCGACCCGGCTCAGGCGCCATGCCGAGACCGCCCTGCGCCTGACCACCTGGCTGGAGGCCCGGCCCGAAGTGGAGCGGGTGCTGTTTCCGCCGCTGGCCTCCGATCCTGGCCACGAGTTGTGGAAACGCGATTTCAGCGGCGGCTGCGGCCTGTTCGGGGTGATCCTCAAGCCGACCCCCAAGGCGGCGGTGGATGCCATGCTGGATTTCTATTCCCACTTCAAGCTGGGATTCTCGTGGGGCGGTTTTGAAAGCCTGGTCATCCCCACCAGCGATCATTCCATCATCCGCACCGCCACCCGATGGGCTCCCGCCGGGCCTTCCCTGCGCTTCCATGCCGGGCTGGAGGATGCGGACGACCTGTTGGAGGATCTGGAGCGGGGCTTCGAGCGGCTGGCATGTTCAGGCTCCTGACGGCACTGCTTCTGGCGCTGCTGCCGGTCGCCGTCCAGGCCCACCCCCATGTCCTGAACGACGTCCACGCCCTGGTGGAGTTCAAGGAAGGCAAGATCGTCAGCCTTTATATGGGCTGGAAGTTCGATCCCATTTTCAGCGCCTCGCTGCTCAAGGATTTCGACAAGAACAAGAACAACCGGCTCGACCCCGACGAGATCAGGGACATCGAGCGCGAGGCCTTTGCCGACACCAAGGATCAGGGCTTTTTCACCTATGCCCGCATCGGCGACAAGCCGGTGACCTGGAAGAGCGCCACCGACTTCAAGGTCGTCGGCCTCAAGGACTCGCTGATGTATGCCTTCCGCCTTAACCTGCCGGTGCCGGTGGACCCCCGTAAGGACTCGTTCAGCTTCACCACCTATGAAGAGACCTTCTACATCGACATGGACTTTCCCACCGACAACGCGGTGACCTTGACCGGGGAAGGCTCGGCCGGGTGCCGGGCCACCATCGCCCCCGATCGCGGCAACACCATCTTCGGGGGCGCCGTTACACCCAAGCGGGCGACCATCACATGCGAGTAAGGCTTCCGGCTCTTGTCCTCTCCCTGCTGCCTTCCCTGGCCTCGGCGGCCCTGGTGCCGGGCAGCGGCATTCCCGCCTCGGGGCCGGATATGCCCGAACCCCTGCGCTCGGTCGTCGCCTGGGGTTTTGCCCTGCAGCGCCAGTTGAACGGCGAGATGCGCCAGCATCTCCAGACCATGAAGGAGACCGGCTCGTGGGAGCCGGCGCTCGGAATTCTCCTGGCGGCCTTCCTCTACGGCATCTTCCACGCCGTCGGACCGGGCCACGGCAAAGTGGTCATCTCCGGCTGGTTCGCCACCCGGCGCGCCCGCATCGTCCACGGCCTCGCCGCCAGCCTGATCGCCGCCATGGTCCAGGCCGCCTCGGCCATCGCCGTGGTCGGCGCCCTGGCCGTCCTGATGAGTCTGGCCCCGCGCGACGTAATGAACGGCGCCGCCTGGCTGGAAACCGGCTCCTTCGCCATGATTGTCGTGATCGGCGGCCTGATGACCTGGCGGACGCTGACCGGCAAAGGCTGCGGTCACGACCATGGTCACGGGCACGGGCATGGACACGAGCATCACCATCACCATGGCGGCGAATGCTGTGGTGGCCACCACCATCACCCCGTCCCGCCGCGAAATGAGACGGCCGAGCGCAACGCCCTGTTCGGCATTGCCGCAGCGGTGGGTTTTCGACCCTGCTCGGGCGCCATCCTGGTGCTGCTGTTCACCTTCGCCAACGGATTGGTGGTGGTGGGCATGCTGGCCACCTTCGCCATGGGCCTGGGCGTCGCCATCACCGTCGCCGCCATCGGCCTGGGCGCCCTTGGCCTCAACCGCCTGGTGGAACGCGGATTCGGCCAAACCAGCTGGGGCGGAAAGCTGCGCACCGGCCTGGCCCTGGCGGGCTCGCTGGCCATCACGCTGATGGGGCTGGTACTGCTGGCCGGGGCGGTTTTGAACGGCCCGACATTGTCCGGTTAGAAATTCTATAATCCGTCATAAACGACATATTCCGTTAACACCATTGGCATCAATAACGCCAAAGACTCATATGCACTTGTTTTCAAAGCCATAGACAAACAAACGCGCCCATCCCGTTCAATGACGCCGCCATCTTCATATACTTTCGCATAAAGCCCCCTCAAAAGAGCTAGGGGTGGGGCCTGATTGCTGCACAGCCACAAAATCAACTATCATTCGATCATTCGGACTGTGGATTCACAGTGATAGGAGTTGGCCATGGCGCCCCTGGATTGCTCGCCCCAAGCCAACATGGCGATAAGGCACAAACAGATCTCGTACCGCTTCTTCACCGGTGCGGCGAAGCCCTTGGGCGTCGATCTGTTCTTTGACCCCAAGACCTTCCGTCTGGATATTCCCGCCGAAGCCGTCAAGCCCGACTGGACCCGCCTGGAGCACAAGCGCTGCCCCAACTGCACCCTGTCCGATGATTGCGCCTATTGCCCGGCCGCCCTGGCCATCGCCCAATTCCTACCGGTGTTCAAGGATTGCGTCTCCCACGACAAGGCCGTGGTCGAGGTCGAGACCGGCAACCGCACCATCGTTTCCAAGACCACGCTCCAGGCCGGATTAGGCTCGCTGATCGGACTGGTCTGCGCCACGTCCGGCTGCCCGCTGACCCGGTTCCTGCGGCCCATGGCCCGCTTTCACCTGCCCTTCGCCGACGAGCAGGAAACCCTGTTCCGCTCGTTCTCCAGCTGGCTGCTCTCGGCCATCGTCGCCCAGCGCCTGAGCGGTTCGGACGCCCCGGTGACCCTGGACGGACTCAAGCAGCATTATTCCGATCTCTCGGTGATGAACTCGCAGCTGGCCCTGCGCATGCGCGACAGCGTCAATCGCGACGCCATGCTCAACGCGGTGATCATCCTCGACATGTTCGCCATGATCGCCCCCGAAAACATCGACGGCGGCTTCGAGGACATTCTCGACGCCTTCACGGTGGAAGAGGACTGAGCCGCTAGCGCTGGTCGAAGCGGATCTCGATGCGGCGGTTCTTGGCGTAGGCGGCTTCGTTATCGGCCGGGTCCACCGGCTGGAATTCGCCGAAACCGGCGGCGGCCAGGCGGTCCTTGGGCACGCCGTTGGCGGCCAAGGTGCGCAGCACGGTGATGGCGCGCGCCGTCGACAATTCCCAATTGGACGGATATTTGCCGGAAACCATGGGTCGCTTGTCGGTATGACCGTCGATGCGCAGCACCCAATTGACGCCCTTGGGCATGGTCCTAGCGATATCCTTGAGGGTGGCGGCAAGGCGACGGACCTGCTCGATCCCGTCGGCGCCCAGCTCGGCCGAGCCGGTGTCGAACAGCAATTCCGACTGGAAGATGAAGCGGTCGCCCTCGATGCGGATGCCGGGATGGTCGCCCAGAACCTTGCGCAGCCGGCCGAAGAATTCCGAGCGGTATTTCTGTAATTCCTCGACCTTGCCGGCCAGGGCGACGTTGAGGCGTTTGCCCAGATCGGCAATCTGGGTCTTCTGGTCCTTGTCGCGGGCTTCCGAGGCTTCCAGGGCCGCGTTCACCCGGGCCAGTTCGTCGCGCATGGCCTCGATCTGGCGATTGAGCAGGGCAAGCTGGGCGCGGCCTTCGTCCGAGATCTTCTTCTCGGCGGCCAGTTCGGCCTCCTTCTCATCCTTGAGCGCCAGCAGCGCCGCCATGTCCTGATGCACGCCGGCCGCCCAGGCCTCCATCTTTTCCTTGTCGGCGCGGCTGGCGAGCAATTCGGCCTGCAGGGTGGCGTTGGCCGAGGTCTGCATGTTGAGCTTCTCGGCCAGGACGGCCATCTCGCGCCCGAGTTCGTCCAGGGCCTTCTGGCGTCCCGACAGGGCCTGGCCCAGGAAATACTGCGCCAGAACGAACACCATCAACACGAAGACGATAACCATGACCAGCGTCGCCAGGGCATCGACGAAGCCGGGCCAGATGTCGATGGAACGGCGGGCGCGGCGCATGCCTACTCCCTGGGCTCGTCGGCGAGATTGGCGATGGTCCGCGCCAGCAGACGGATTTCCGAACGGAATTCGGTGACCAATTGCTCGCGGCTGGTCACGGTCTCGTCCACAAGGCGCTTCATGGTGCCGTCCAGGCTGCGCAGATGAGCCCGGCTGGCATCATCCATGCCGCCGGCCGAACCCTCGACCATGCGGGCCATGAGGGCACGGGTCTCCAACTGGCCCTCGCCCAGTTTGAGCAGCAGCGATTGCTCGGTGCGCATATGGTCCGACAGGCTGGACAGCTTTTCCGTCAGCTGGGTCAGCGAGGCATTGACGCTGCCCCGGTTATCTTCGCCCCTGGCAATGACCCGCTGGAGGTTGTCGAGGCTGTCGGCGGTCTGCTCCAGCAGGGCCTGGATATAAGCGGGAACCGATTGGTTGCCGCCGCCTTCCTCGGCCCCCCCCAGGGGGCCGCCGGTGCCCAGGCGGGTCTGGCCGGCCAGCCATTCCTCCAGCTCGTTATAGAAGGCATTCTGTGCCTGACCGGCATTGAGGTCGAGGAACCCCAGCGCCAGCGAGCCGGCCAGTCCGAACAGCGAGGTGGAAAAGGCGGTGCCCATGCCGTTCAGCGGCTTGGCCAACCCGCCCTTCAACCCCTCGAAGGCGGCGGCCGGGTCGGCGGAGCTGACCGCCAGCGAGGCGATCACCTCGCCCACCGAGCCCACGGTCTGGGACAGGCCCCAAAAGGTGCCCAGCAGGCCGAGAAAAATCATCAGCCCGACCACGTAGCGCGACAGGTCGCGTTGTTCGTCCAGGCGCGCCGCGATGGAATCCAGCACCGAGCGCAGCGCCATGGCCGACAGGCTCATGCGGCCCTGACGCTCGCCCAGCATGGAGGCCATGGGCGCCAGCAGGCGCAGCCGCGCCGACAAGGTGGGCTGGCCCCGGCGCCATCCCTCCAGCCACTCGACCTCGGGCTTGAGCAGCATCACCTGGCGGAAGTTGAGCACGATCCCGGCGACGAACACGCCGAGGATCAGGCCGTTGAGGGCCGGGTTATGGGAGAAGGCGGCGAACAGCCCCTCGTACAACAGGGCGGCGATGACGGCGACCGCCGCCAGAAAGGCGGCCATGCGCAGCAGATATCGGGTCGGATGGGTCATGGGCTCCGCTCGGGCTGCAGACGAGAAAAGAGGCGTACCAGATTACCCTGGCACCTGATCATGTCTGAAATAGGGCCAAGCCTGACTTAGGCCGGAGGACCGACCTAGCGCGATACCAGCATGGCATCGACGCGATCGGCCGGGCCGCTTTCCACCTTGTTGCCCAGGGCGCGGACCTCGATACGGGTCGAGCGAACCCCCATCTCCATCAGGTATTTGCGAACCTCGAGCGCGCGCGACAGGGACAGACGCCGGGCCTTGCTGGCATTGGCCTCGTCACCGGCGGCATAGGCCAGCAATTGCAGGGACAGGCTATCATCCTTGTCCATGCGCTGGGCCAGACGCTCCAGCTCGGGACGGACGCTGTCGGGCAGATGCGAGCTTTCGCTGGCGAAGCCGACGGTCAGATTGTCGCCCTTGCGGCTGATGGTCGCGGCGGGCATGGCCGGCGCAGGGGGCGGCACGATGGCGGCCACCTGCGGCAGCGGTGCCGGAACAGCCACCGGAGCCGGCGGCGGCGTCACCGGAACGACTGGAGCCACGGGCAATTGCGGCGCCACGGGCATGGGCGCGGCGGCGATGGGCGCCGGGGCGGGCGCCGGAGCAGGCGGCGGAACCTTAACGAACTGCACGGCGGCGGGCTCGGGTGCCTTGGGGGCCTCGACCTTGGGAGCCTCCACCACCTTGGGGGCCTCGACCTTGGGAGCCTCCATCACCTTGGGGGCCTCGACCTTGGGGGCTTCGACCTTGGGGGCCTCGACCACCTTGGGGGCCTCGACCTTGGCCGGAGCGGGTTCCGGGGCGGGCAGCGGCGGGGTCACCACACTGGACTTGGCCTTGGGCTCGGCCACCGGCTTGGGCGGCACCGGAACCTCGGCCGACATCTCCGGCTTGACCGGCTTGGCGGGAGCGACGGAGGGTCTGGGCTTCTCCTCGGGCAGGCTGGCGACCGTTTCGACCTTGGGGGCTTCAACCTTGGCCGGGGCGGGAGACGGCGCGGCGCCGGCTTCGGCCTTGGGAGGCTCGGCCTTGAGGGGGACGGCCTTGGGGGCCTTGGCGACCTGGGGGGCCGGCGCGGCGGCGGGGGAATAGGGCTTGAAAGCGATTCCGGGCTTGGCCGCGGCGGGAGCCTTGGCGGCGGGCTTGGTCACCGGCCGGGCGGCGGTCACCGGCGCCGACGGCGGCCGGGTGATCAGGCCGGGTAGCGTGGGCTCCGGCCCCAGCCTGTCGAGCACGTCCCAGTTGACGTCGACGCTGGGGCGGTATTCACCGACCACCACCTGCGCCTGGGCGGGAGAAAAGGAAAAGGAGACCAGCGCCCCCAGCGCCAACAAAGCGAGCCTGCTCCCCCTGTCCATCACGCCACTCTCCCGGCTGGAATCCCTCGAAAAACCTAGGGGTAGAGACTAGCTGAAGCCGAGTCCCCCGACAACCCCAACAGCGACCTTATCCGCGTGCCGATTTCAACAGCTTCAGCATGGGCTGATGCAGATGGTCGTTGGCGGCCACGATCTCGCCATTGTCGAGCATCTTGGAGCCGCCCTTGAAGTCGGTGACATAGCCACCCGCTTCCTTGACCAGGACGATTCCGGCGGCGATGTCCCACGGCTTGATCCCGGTTTCCCAATAGGCGTCGCAGCGTCCGGCGGCCACATAGGCCAGATCGAGAGCCGCCGAGCCGAAGCGGCGGACACCCGCCACCTGGGCCATCACGGCGCCCAATTCCTTCAGGAAGACCTCGTGGCCGGGGCGCCCCAGGAAGGGAATGCCGGTGGCGATGACGCAATCCTCGAGCTTGCGCCGGGCCGAGACCCGCAGGCGATGCTCGTTGAGGAAGGCGCCGGCACCCTTTTCGGCATGGAACATCTCGTCGCCGAGCGGCTGGTAGATCACGCCGGCATGCAGCTCGCCGTCACGCTCCAGCGCGATGGAGATGCAGAAATTGGGAATGCCGTGCAGGAAATTGGTGGTGCCGTCGATGGGATCGATGATCCAGCGATGGCTCTTGTCGTCACCGGCGATCTCGCCGCCTTCCTCGAGCAGGAAACCGAAGCCGGGACGGGCCTTCTTCAACTCGGCGCGCAACGTCTTCTCGGCCTTGGTATCGGCCGAGGAGACGAAATCGGCGGGGCCCTTCTTGGACACCTGCAATTGTTCGATCTCGCCGTAATCGCGCACCAGATTGCGGGCGGCCTTGCGGGCCGCCCCCATCATGACGTTGAGCAGAGCGGAACGGACGATCATCCCTTGAATCGCTCGACATAGGTGCAGTCGGTGGTGTTGACCCAGATCACCTCACCCTCTTCCAGGAAGGGGGGGACCAGGATCTTCAAGCCGTTCTCCAGCTTGGCGGGCTTGTAGGACGACGACGCGGTCTGGCCCTTCACCACCGGATCGGCCTCGACCACCTTCATCACCACCTTTTCCGGCAGCGTGATGGAGACGGGCGAACCCTCGACGAAATCCACCTCGACCACCATGCCGTCCTGCAGGAAGGCGATGGTATCGGCCAGCACGTCGTTGGGCATGGTGAACTGCTCGAAGCTCTCGCTGTCCATGAAGGTCATGTGATCGTCGTCGCGGAACAGATAGGTGCATTCCTTGGCTTCGACGTTGCACTTCTCGATGGTGTCGGCGGTGCGCCAGCGCTCGTTGGTCTTGTTGCCGGTGCGGATATCGCGCATTTCCACGGTGATGAAGGCGCCGCCCTTGCCGGGCTGCACGATCTGGATCTTGAGCACCGAGTACTGACGGCCGTTATGCTCGAGAATATTGCCGGGGCGAATCAGGTTGGCATTGATCTTCATGGGACTTCCAGCGGCTGACGGAAAATTGGCGCGGACCCTAACAGCTTGGCCCCGGGAAGGCAACATGGACGGTCGGGGGACGGAAAGCACCAAGAACGATTATGGAACACCTTCGTCGATCGGCTCACCCTTTTGTGGCAATGAAGGGGGGCGGACGTGGAACGCTGGAGACTGTCGGCATTGACGATCGCTCTCCAGGGGCCATCTTAGAGCCATGACCGACTCTCTGCACGACCGGACCCTCGCCTATTACGACGGCAACGCCGAAGCCTTCTGGCAGGGCACCCGCGACCACGATGTCAGCCAGAACATTGACGCCCTGCTCGGCCAGATCCAGGGCGAGGGACCGTTCGACATCCTGGATTTCGGCTGCGGGCCGGGACGTGATCTCAAGGCCTTCACCGATTTGGGCCACCGGGCCATCGGCTTGGACGGCTCCGCCCGCTTCGTGGAGATGGCCAGGGCCCATAGCGGCTGCGAGGTCTGGCACCAGAGCTTTCTAAGCCTGGACCTGCCCGGCCGGTTCTTCGACGGCATCTTCGCCAATGCCTCGCTGTTTCATGTGCCGGGAGGCGAGTTGCCCCGAATCCTCGGGCAATTGCGCGCCGCCCTGAAACCGGAAGGAATCTTGTTCGCCTCCAATCCCCATGGCGACGACCGGGAAGGGATCAGCGGCGGCCGCTTCGGCGCCTATCACAGCCCGGAACGCTGGGCCGAGCTGGTCGGCGCCGCCGGCTTTACCGAGATCTTGCGGTATTTCCGCCCGGCGGGCCTGCCGCGCGAGCGCCAGCCCTGGCTGGCCACCCTATTCAGGAATAGCGATGCGGCCGGCCGGCGGGATCGGTGACCGATCCCGCCTCCTCGTCCCAGTAATCCGGCCCCACCGGCACCTTTCCCGCCCCGCCGGGAATGTCCAGCACGTAGGTGGGCTGCGCGATGCCCGACAATCGCCCGCGCAAGGCCCGCATCAGGGTCCGGCCCTCGGCAATGGACAGGCGGAAATGGCTGGTGCCCGGAGCCAGATCGGGATGATGCAGATAATAGGGCCGCACCCGATGGCGGATCAGGCCGCGCATCAGCTCTTCCAGCACCTCCGCCCGATCGTTGACGCCCTTCAGCAGCACGGTCTGGGACAGCAGAGGAATCCCCGCATCGGCGAGACGGGCCAGGGCGGCGCCGGCCAGGGACGACAGCTCGCGCGGATGGTTGACGTGCACCGCCAGCCACACCGCCTTGCCAGCCCTCGACAAGGCCTGCGCCAGGGCGGCGGTCACCCGCTCCGGGTCGCTGACAGGCACTCGGGAATGAATGCGGATCACGTCCAGATGGGCAATGGCGGCGAGGCGCCCCAGCAGCGCCTTCAGCCGGGACGCCGACAGCATCAAGGGATCGCCGCCGGTCAGGATCACCTCGCGTATGTCGGGTCGCGCCGCCACATAGGCCAGGGCGGATTCCAGCTCGGCCTCGGTCATGGTGGCCTCGGCATCCCCCACCCGGGCGCGGCGGAAACAAAAGCGGCAATAGACCGGGCAGACCAGCAGCGGCGTCAGCAGCACCCGGTCGGGGTAGCGGTGGACCAGGCCCTTGAGCGGGCTGTAGGCTGCATCGCCGATGGGATCTTGCCGCTCGTCGGCGGTATCGATCAGCTCGGCTGATGACGGAACGTATTGCCGCGCGATGGGATCGGCTTCATCTTGCCGGTCGATGAGATCGGCAACGGCCGTGCTCAGCGCGACCGTATAGATTTGGGCCACGCGCGCGACATCCTCGGCCTGGAAGGGGCGGATCAGCCCGCTTTCCAGCAGGTCGGCGGTATTGCGAAGGGTTCGGCGGCGTGACGACATCGAGACTTGATAGAGGAAAATCCATGTCAGGCAAAGAGTGGTGGCGTCCCGAGGTCTTCGCCGGCCGCAGAGACAATCTGCGGATCCGCTCCCAGGTGCTGACGGCGGTGCGGACCTTCTTCGCGGCGCGCGACTTCGCCGAGGTGGAAACCCCCTGCCTGCAGGTTTCGCCCGGCCAGGAACCCCATCTGAAGGCTTTCGCCACCGCCCTGGAGGATGCCTGGGGCGGCCCCGACCGGCCGCTCTACCTGCACACCAGCCCCGAATTCGCCATGAAGAAGCTGCTGGTGGCGGGAGTGCCGCGCCTCTACCAGTTGGCACGGGTGTTCCGCAACGCCGAGCGCTCGCCCACCCACCATCCCGAATTCACCATGCTGGAATGGTACCGGGCCGGCGGCACTATCGATGACCTGATGGGCGATACCGAAACCCTGGTGCGCGATTGCGCCCGCGCCGCCGGAATGGACCGGCTGCGCCGCCTGGGCACCGAATGCGATCCCTTCGCCCCCTGGCGGCGCCTGTCGGTGGCCGAGGCCTTTGCCGAGTATGCCGGGATCGACATCCTGGCCACCGCCCCAGATTCCTGGTCCCCCGACCGCGCCGCCCTGGCCGCCGAGGCGCTGCGCATCGGCCTCTCGGTCAGCGCCGCCGACAGTTGGGAGGACATCTTCTTCAAGGTGATGATGGACCGCATCGAGCCCCATCTGGGCTATGGCGTGCCGGTCTTCCTGCATTCCTACCCGGTCTCCATGGCCGCCCTGTCGCGTCCCTCGCCCACGGATTCCCGAGTGGCGGAACGCTTCGAGGCCTATGGATGCGGCGTCGAGCTGTGCAACGCCTTCGGCGAACTGACCGACGCCGCCGAGCAACGCCGCCGCTTCACCGCCGACATGGATCTGAAAGAGGCTCTCTACGGCCAACGCTATCCCCTGGATGAGGATTTCCTGACCGCCCTGGACACGGGAATGCCCGAATCCGCCGGCATCGCCCTGGGCTTCGACCGGCTGGTGATGCTGCTGGCGGGGGCCGAGTCGATCGACGAGGTGCTGTGGGCGCCAGTGGCTTAAATGATGTCCGCCAGGCTCTTGCCGTCGAACACCGCCAGGAAGGCGCCCAGGGCCTGATCCACCAGGCCGCGCAGGCGGCAATCAGTCAGGGGGCAGGGATCGCAATTCTCGTGACAGGGCAGCAGGGCCAGATTCTCCTGCTGGCGGAACAGCGCCCCCATGTCGATCTCGGCGGGCTCACGGGCCAGCAGCAGGCCGCCATGCTTGCCCCTGACCGTCTGGATATGACCGAGATCAGCCAGGGAGCGGACGATTTTCTTCAGATGCTCACCCGAGATGTCGTAATACTCGGCCACCTCGCGCACCGTCACCACCCGCCCCCGATGACGGGAGAGGTACATGAGCAGACGCAGCGAGAAATCGGTGAATTGGGTGATCTTCATCGTGGCACCACGACGGCGGGAAGGATCCCCATGGTGCTACAGCCGCCCCACCCGTTCAACGACCTTGGCGACCAGACGGGTGATTTCTCCGGTTTCGCCCAAGGGCGCCAGGGCTTCCAGATCGCCGAGCAGGGTATAAAGAACCTCCTCGCCGAACATCCCGCACTTGCCGCGCATGGCATGGGCGTGCTCGGCCAGGGCGTCGCGGTCGGTCTTTTCCGCCAGGGTCCGCAATACCTGCTGATCCTTGAGCATCTCGGCCATGAAGGCCGGCAACAGGTGTTCCAGCCCCTCGGGAATCTTGAAGCCGGCGTCCAGTCCGGTGTCGGTGGGCGCGCTATCCCGATGGCTGGGCGGTATCATCTCGGCCATGGCGGCCAGCAAGTCCGAGCGGGAAATGGGCTTTGACAGGAAGCGGTCGAAGCCGGCCTCCCTGGCGTGAACACGGTTCACCTCGGAATCGCCCACGGTGAGCGCGATCAAGGGGACCGGCGGCAGACCACAGGAGGCTTCGTGAGCACGAATGGCCTTGGCGGCCTCGAACCCGTCCATGCCCGGCATCTGCAGGTCAAGCACCACCAGATCGTGGCGCGGCCCGCCATCCATGGAGGGCTGGGTGGCCTTCAGCACCGCCTCGGCTCCATCGCTGGCCTCGTCGATGATACAGCCGGTCCCGTCCAGGAAATCGCGGAAAACCAGCCGCGCCAGTTCCACGTCGTCGGCGAACAGAACCTTGACCCCATAGGGCGCCACCCCGGCCAATTCGCCGGGCCCCGGCATTCCGGTCCGCGCCAGGACGAACTCGCGGAAGCGTGGGCCGCTCAGCGGCGGCGAGAAATAATAGCCCTGGGCGATATCGCAGCCGCGCTCGGTGATGAATGCCAGTTGCTCGGCGGTTTCCACCCCTTCGGCCACCACTTCCAGGTGCAGCGAATGACCAAGGGCCATCCACCGGGAAACTCTTGAGGTAGGAGAGCGACGAATAGCCGGTGCCGAAATCGTCCACCGACAGAGTGACGCCCAGGGCCCGGATGGCCTCCATCTTGGCCAGCACTTCCTCGCCGCTGGCCAGCAGGAGACCCTCGGTGATCTCGATGGTCAGCAGCCAGGGCGGCAGCCTGGTGTCGTCCAGGGCCCGGCGGATGATGGTGACGATGTCGCCTTGCTGGAATTGGCGGGGTGAAATGTTGACGGCGATGTTGATCTCGCCCAGCCCCATCCCCTGCCAGACCAGCGCCTCGCGGCATGCCGCCGTCAGCAGCCATTCGCCGATGGGGCGGATCAGGCCGATTTCCTCGGCCAGGGGAACGAATTGCTCGGGACTGACCACGCCCAGATAGCGGTTGTGCCAGCGCAGCAGCGCCTCGGCCGCCACCACCTTGCCGCTGGGCACGTCGATCAGGGGCTGGAATACCAGATGGAACTCGCCCTGGGCCAGGGCGCTGCCCAGTTCGTCGGCCAGGCGCGAGCGGGCCTGGGCGCGGGCGTCCATGGCCGGAGTGAAGAAGCGGAAGGTGTTTCGCCCCGCCTGCTTGGCCTGCTCCATGGCCGCCGTGGCGTTGCGCATCAGAGTCTCCACATCCTCGCCGTCGCCGGGCCACAGGCAGACGCCGATGGAACACGAGATCAAGATGTGGTGATGCTCGATGACGAAGGGCTCCTGCAGCACCTCCAGCACGGCGCGGATCACCGTCTCCACGTCGGCGGCACTGTGAATGCGCGACAACACCACCGTGAATTCGTCGCCGCCGAAGCGCGCC
>JACQAD010000218.1 GCA_016195125.1 Magnetospirillum sp. | reverse complement strand
GGCTCCATGAAGAAAATCCTGATTTCGGTCGGCGCCCTGGTGGTGCTGATCGTCGGAATCACGATTGTCCTTCCCGCCCTGATCCCCGCCGATCGTATCCGCGACGAAGTGGTGGCCGGCGTCAAATCCGCCACCGGCCGTGACCTGTCCATCCAGGGCAAGGTGTCGGTTTCGGCCTTCCCTTCCTTGTCGGTGCAGGTGGGCAATGTCGCCCTGGCCAACCCGGCGGGCTACACCTCCAAGGATCTGGTGCGCCTGGGCGCCGTCGATGTGCGCCTCAAGCTGCTGCCGCTGCTGGGGGGCAAGATCGAAATCGACAGTTTCGTTCTGGTGGACCCCATGATCACCCTGGAGACCGACCGCCAGGGCAAAGGCAATTGGGTGTTCGACAGCCCGGCCGGCGACAAGCCCGCCGCCCCGGCCAAACCGGCGGCCAAGGATGCTCCGGCGCCCGCCGCCGCCCCAGCCTCGTCTAGTCCTGCCTCGTCAGGCCCCGCCGATATCCGTCTGGGCGATGTGCGCATCACCAACGGCAAGCTGACCCAGATCGACGGCAAGACCGGCGCCCGGCAGGAGGTCGGCGACATCAACCTGCAGGTCTCGCTGAAAAGCCTGGCCGATCCCCTGGCCGCCAAGGGCAGCCTGGTGTGGAATGGCAAGAAGATCGACTTGACCCTGGGCATCGCCAGCCTCAAGGCGATCATGGCCGGCGAGGCCAGCGCCCTGGATCTGGGCGTGGTCTCCGAGCCGGTCAAGCTCAGCCTCAAGGGCAGCGCCAAGGGCGGCGGCGCGCCCGGCCTGGACGGAATGCTCGACCTCGCGGTGCCGTCGGTGCGCGGACTTGCCGCCTGGGCCGGCTCGCCCATCACCATGGCGGGCAATGGCCTGGGGCCGCTCGCCATCAGCGGCAAGCTGGTGGCCTCGCCCGGCCAGATCGCCTTTACCCAGGCCAATATCGGCATCGACGCCATCAAGGCCAAGGGCGACGTCACCGTCAATATCGCTTCCGCCAAGCCGGCCCTCAAGGGCCGCCTGGACGTGGACCTGCTCGACCTCA
Source organism: Magnetospirillum sp. (assembly GCA_016195125.1). Lineage (GTDB taxonomy): Bacteria > Pseudomonadota > Alphaproteobacteria > Rhodospirillales > Magnetospirillaceae > Phaeospirillum. The sequence continues at coordinate 3,199 of JACQAD010000218.1, read as the reverse complement.
ATCCTTACCTGCCGCCGGACGCGCCGGCGGGCGGCAAGGCGGCGGAATCGGCCAAGGGGGGAGCGGGCGGCGCTCCGCCGGCGGCCAAGGCTGGATGGAGCGATGATCCCATCGACGCCTCGGGCCTCAAGGCCGCCGATCTGGACTTTCAGCTGACCTGCGCCGGCATTGTCGTCAAGAAGATCAAGGTCGGCAAGAGCGCCCTCAAACTGGCCCTGCACGACGGCAAGCTGGTGGCTGATCTCACCGAACTGGCCCTGTATCAGGGCGCCGGCAAGGGACGGGTCGCCCTGGACGGCGCCCAGCCGGGAGTGGGCTTGGATGCCGCCTTCCAGCTCAAGGGCCTGCAGGCCGAGCCCTTCCTCAAGGACGCCGCCGATACCGACCGCCTGTCGGGCACCGGCAATTTCGACATCGCCGTCGTCGGGCGCGGCAAGACCCAGCGCCAGATCGTGTCCTCCCTGGACGGCAAGGGGGCGCTGTCCTTCCTGAACGGCGCCATCAAGGGCATCAATCTGGCGGCCATGGTGCGCAACGTGACGACCGCCTTTACCGGTGGGGCGGCATCGACGGAAAAGACCGATTTCGCCGAACTGGGCGGAACCTTCACCATCGCCAAGGGCATTCTGACCAATAACGATCTGGCCTTGAAGTCGCCGCTGCTGCGGGTCGAGGGCAAGGGCATTGTCGATCTGCCCCAGCGCAGCGTCAATTACCGGATCGAACCCAAGGTGGTGGCCAGCCTGGAAGGCCAGGGCGGAGGCAATGCCGCCGGCCTGGTGGTGCCGGTGCTGGTCAGCGGGCCTTGGGACAATCTCAGCTATCGCCCCGATCTGGAGGCGCTGCTAAAGCAGAATGTCCAGAACGTGGGCAAGGCGGTGCAGGGGTTGATTCCCGGTGCCGGCGGCTCCCCCTCCTCCGGGGCGAAGCCGGCGGATGCCCTTAACCCCATGAAACTATTTGGCCGTTAAGCATTCTTCTAATATTCTGAAATCACGTGAACTGGAGATCAAGACAATGAAACTGATTCGCCTCGCCGCCGCCATCGGCTTCACCGCCCTGGTTGGTGCCTGCGCCACTCCCTGGGAAGTGGCTGACGTCAACGAGATCATGGCCGCCCCGGCCCCCACCGCCGGCTCCGCCTTCACCAAGGCGCTGTTTGCCGAGTACAAGGCCTATGCCATCTACGAGGCCAAGGAAGAGTACGAGTGGGACGATGCCGCCATCTTCGCCCGCAAGGGTCTGCGCGCCGCCACCGGCGAAGTGGTCGCTCCCGAGGAAGTGGCCGCCTGGAATGTTCCCGCCGCCCGCGTCAAGGAACTCAACGACGCCCGCGCCCGCCTGATCGGCTATTTCGGCAACGGTGCCCGCGAGCGGGTGCCCGCCGCCGCCGCCACGGCCCAGGTCAAGTTCGATTGCTGGGTCGAGGAAGAGAACGAGGGTGACGCCACCTCCGATTGCCGTGCCGCTTTCCTGAAGATCGAGCCGGAACTGCAGGTCAAGGCCGCTGCTCCCGCCGCTCCGAAGATCGTCAAGACCTTCATCGTCTATTTCGACTTCAACAAGTCGAGCCTGACCAAGGCCTCCATGAAGACCCTGAAGGAAGTGGTTGCCGCCGCCGGCGAGATCAAGCCGTCGAGCATCTACGTGGCCGGTCACACCGACACCGTCGGCAAGGGTGGCTATAACGACAAGCTGTCCAAGAGCCGGGCCGCCGCCGTCGAGAAGCAGCTGGCCAAGATGGGTGTGAAGTCCATCGACGCCAAGGCCTTCGGCTTCACCAAGCTGGCCGTGCCGACCAAGGCCAATGTCAAGGAAGCCAAGAACCGTCGCGTCGAAATCTACTTCGAGAAGTAGGATCGGCCGATAGGCTCTGAATGCCGAAACCCCCTTCCCGGCGACGGGAAGGGGGTTTTTGTTCGGCTCGGCCGTCTCCGGCAGGAGAGGAGGCCGCTCAGCAGCTGAACAGCACCGGGATGCTGGCATGGGCCAGGATGTGGCGGGTGCCGGCACCGGCTTTGCCGGAGAACGACAGGGTCTTGCCCACATGGCCACCGATGACCAGCAGGTCGGCATCGATGTCGTAGGCCCGCGACAGCAGCGAGTCCATGACGCCCAGACCCTCGGTATTGACCCGCTCGCCGGTGACCGGCAATCCGTGGATACGCAGATGGTCGATGACGTCCACCTGGGGGGTGGTCTTGTCCATGGGCGAGAACCCGCGCACCGAGGCCACCATCACCTGCTCGGCGCCATCCACCAGGGGCAGGCAATCGTGCAGGGCACGGGCGGCCTGCTTACCCGAGCGCCAGCCGATCACCACCCGCTTGCCCAAAGAGCGCAGCTTGAAGGAGGTGGGGACCACCAGCACCGGGCGGCCGGAATTGAGGATGATCTGCTCGACCATGGTGGGCGGCACATGATTGCCATAGGCCGCCGGCTGCGACACGATCACCAGATCCAGGTAATGACTGCAGAACACCACCTCGCCCAGCAATTCGGCATCGGCGCCGTGCATAACTTGCCACCAGCGGGTTTCCAGACCGGAGGCGGCGGCGTCGAAGGCCTTGTGGGCCGATTCGGCCGCGGCCAGCAAGGTGTCGCTGGGCTGGCGCGCCATCACGGCGGCCGGGCTGATCTCCTTGCGGGCGAACAGCCCGGTCAGGCGGGCGCCGAAGCGTTTGGCCTGATCCACGGCCAGGGCCAGCGTGCCACTGTCGGCATTGTCACCGTCCAGATGGACCAGAATGTCCTTGATGTTCATGTCCCCACCCTGTCCGGTTCGGTTGTTATGTCCGGTCAGGATAGTTCACCCCCGCCAGGGGCGGGCGTCAAGAGAAAAGCAGTAATTCGGTAACGGTTTGCTGAATTAGGTCTCCGACCACCCGCATCCGGTCAGCAGCGGGCGCATGTGCTCGGGGGGGGGCGCCTGGGCCTGGACAATGGGCGAGAGGGGCAGGCTGATGGCGCGGGAATGGAGCAGCAACCGGTCGCCGGCCATGGTGCCGGTGCCCCGTCCATAGATGGCATCGCCCACCAGGGGCAGGCCGATGGCGGCGCAATGGGCGCGGATCTGGTGGGTGCGCCCGGTCAGCGGCTTGCATTCCAGCCAGGAATGGCGGCCATCGCTGCCCAGCAGCCGCCACTGGGTCACCGAGGCGAGGCCGCTGCGGTCCACCTCCATGCGCCAGCCGAATTT
>JACQAD010000244.1 GCA_016195125.1 Magnetospirillum sp. | reverse complement strand
TCGGAGAGGTCGCGGACGATGACCGGGACTTCGTGCAGCTTGGCGCCCTGGGCGGCCCGCCAGCGGCGCTCGCCGGCGATGATCTCGAACTTGCCGGGCTGACCGGGCAGCGGCCGCACCAGCAGCGGCTGGAGGATGCCCTTCTCGCGGACGGATTCCACCAGATCGGCGATGCGCTCCTCGTCAAAGGTGCGGCGCGGCTGGAACTTGCCCGGCTGCAGATGGCCCACCGCCATGGAGCGCAGGCCCTTGATGGCCGCCGCTCCTTCCGGCCCGGCTTGCGCCGCGCTGGTCACCGCCGCGATGGCCGAGGCCGCCTGATCCCCCAACAGGGCGGACAGGCCGCGCCCCAGGCCCTTCTTCTTTTCTTCAGCCACTTTTAAGCCCTCAACTCACGTTCGCGCTTCAACACTTCCGAGGCCAGGGAAATATAGGCCTCGGCCCCGGTGCACTTCATGTCGTAGAGCAGCACCGGCTTGCCGTGGCTGGGCGCCTCGGACACTCGGACGTTGCGCGGAATTACCGTCTTGTAAACCTTGTCGCCGAAGAAGTCGCGCACATCGGCGGCGACCTGGTCGGACAGGTTGTTGCGCTTATCGAACATGGTCAGGACGATGCCCTGCAGTTCCAGGCCGGGATTGAAGGCCTGACGCACCCGCTCGATAGTCTTGACCAGATGGCTGACGCCTTCCAGGGCGAAGAACTCGCATTGCAGCGGCACCATCACCGCATTGGCCGCCACCAGGGCGTTGAGCGTCAGCAGGTTCAGGGAGGGAGGGCAATCGATCAGGACATAATCATAGGCCCCCAACGACCCGGCCAGGGATTCCCGCAGGCGGTGCTCGCGGCGGTCGAACTCCACCAGCTCGATCTCGGCCCCCGACAGATCCACCCCCGACGGCACCAGGTGCAGGCCGGGAATGGCGGTGGCGATCACCGAATCAGCCAGGGAGGCCTCGCCGATCAGCACATGGTAGGAATTGACGTCGCGCGACGCCCGGTCGATGCCTAAGCCGGTGCTGGCATTGCCCTGGGGGTCGAGATCGATGATCAGGACCGTCTTCTTGGTCGCGGCCATGGCGGTGGCCAGATTAATGGCGGTGGTGGTCTTACCGACGCCGCCCTTCTGATTGGCGACGGCGATGACGCGGGCGCTACGGCTCGACTCGGCCACTTGATACCTCACGCAGATGAAGGACAAGACCGCCGGGATCGGTCAGGGAAGATACTCGGCTGGCCGAGAGTTTCCATTCTTTCGCACTTGCGGTCAATTCGTCTTCCGCTCCCCTACCCTTCAGGAACAAACATTCCCCTCCCAAGGCCAGATGGGGAAAGGCCCAATCCAGCAGCTTGGACAGGGGCGCCAGGGCGCGGGCGGTCACCACATCGGCGCCCAGGGGCGGCACCTGCTCGATCCGCTTATTGATCACCGTGATCCCGGCACCGGTGATCCGCGCCACTTCCCGCAGGAACGCGCATTTGCGCTGGTCGCTTTCCACCAGATGCACGTCGGGCGCCCCCATGATGGCAAGAACCAGGCCGGGAAAGCCGGCTCCGCTGCCCAGGTCCACCAATCGCCGGGCATCGGGCCTGATCAGGGGGAATAATTGGGCGGAATCGAGAAAATGGCGCGACCACAAATCCGCGATGGTATCCGGCCCCACCAGATTGATCCGGGCCTGCCATTTCATCAAGAGCGCGGCATAGGCCGTCAGGCGCTCCAATGTTTCACGTGAAACACCAGATTTTGTTTGAAACTCGTCCGGGCTCACCAACCGATTCCTCATCCTGTGGCATGTTTCACGTGAAACACCAGATTTAGGCCGAGCGCTTAACATGGCCCAATAGCGCGGTAACCGCAGCCGGCGTCACCCCTGGAATGCGGGCCGCCGCCGCCAGGGTCTCGGGCCGTGCCGCCTTGAACTTCTGGCGCACCTCGTTGGACAGCGAGCCGATGGCATCATAATCAAGATCGGTGGGAAGGCTCAGTCCCTCTTCACGACGATAGGCGCGGATGTCGGCCTCCTGCCGATCCAGATAGCCGGCATACTTGCCCTGGATCTCCAGCTGCTCGGCCACGCCTCTCCCCAGCCCGGACAGTTCCGGCCAAACCTGGGCCAGGCGCGCCAGATCGAGGTCGGGATAGGCCAGCAGATCCCAGGCCGAACGCACCACCCCATCGCGGTTGATCTCCAGTCCATGGCGGCGCAGCACATCGGGCGAGGCCCGCAAGGATTGGAGCATGGAGCGGCCCTGCTCGATGGCATCGCGCCTTGTGCTTAACGAGGCCCAGCGCGTCGTGCCGACACAGCCCGCCGCCCGGCCCTTTTCCGTCAGACGCAGATCGGCGTTGTCGGCCCGCAGCAGCAGCCGATACTCGGCCCTTGAGGTGAACATGCGGTAGGGCTCGGCGGTGCCCAGGCTGACCAGATCGTCGATCATCACCCCCATATAAGCATCGGCCCGATCGAGAATGATCGGCTCGGACCCGCCGCACAGACGCGCCGCGTTGAGCCCGGCCATCAGCCCTTGCGCCCCCGCCTCCTCGTAACCGGTGGTGCCGTTGATCTGTCCGGCCAGGAACAGGCCCCTGACCGCCCGGGTCTCCAGGGAGCGGAACAAGGCGCGGGGATCGACGAAATCGTACTCGATGGCATAGCCGGGACGGATCATCCGGCACTGCTCCAGGCCGGGAATGGTGGCGATCATGGCGCACTGCACATCCTCGGGCAGCGAGGTGGAGATGCCGTTGGGATAGACGGTATGGTCGTCCAGACCCTCGGGCTCGAGAAAGATCTGGTGGCGGTCGCGGTCGGCGAAGCGCACTACCTTGTCCTCGATGCTGGGGCAATAGCGCGGGCCGGTGCTCTGGATCTGTCCCGAATACATGGGGGCGCGGGCGAGATTGGCGCGGATGATGGCGTGGGTCGCCGGCGTGGTGGCGGTGATGCCGCAGGCCACCTGGGGTGTGGTGATCGCCTCGGTAAGTGTCGAGAACGGCACCGGCGGGTCGTCGCCGTCCTGACGATCCAGCGAATTCCAATCAATGGTCCGGCCGTCCAGCCGTGCCGGCGTACCGGTCTTGAGACGCCCCAGCGGCAGACCCGCCCGCTCCAGGGCCAGGGCCAGACCCACCGACGGCGCGTCGCCGACCCGCCCCGCCGGCCAGGTGGTCTCGCCCAGATGAATCAGTCCGCGCAGAAAGGTGCCGGTGGTGAGGATCACCGCACCGCAGGAAAGGGCCGAGCCATCGGCCAGGATCACTCCCGCCACCCGGCCCTGAACGAGGGTCAGATCCTCGACGGACCCTTCCAGCAGGTCCAGCCCCCCGGTCTCGTCCAGCAGCTCCCGCATGGCCAGACGGTAAAGCTTGCGGTCGGCCTGGGCGCGCGGCCCCTGCACCGCCGGTCCCTTGCTGCGGTTGAGGATACGGAACTGGATGCCGGCGCGGTCGATGGCCCGTCCCATCAGCCCGTCCAGGGCGTCGATCGCGCGCACCAGCTGACCCTTGGCCAGACCGCCGATGGCCGGATTGCACGACATATCGCCGATGGTTTCCAGGCGTTGGGTGACAAGCACGGTCCGCGCCCCGGCACGGGCGGCGGCGGCGGCGGCCTCGCAACCCGCATAGGCCCAACAGGGCGCGCGCCGCCAGACGCAGATCCTCGGCCGCCATCTCCGGCCCCGCCTGCGGATCAAAGCGGGCCAGGGCGGACCCCGCCTCCTCGACCGCCGCCCGATGCCGAGCCCGGGTCAGCACCGGGGCATTGCCCACGGCGAAGCGGCGCTCGACCTCTTCGCCTAGAATCTCGACCAGGGCATCCAGACCATCACCGCTCTTGACCGACACCGCCACAACGGGGCGGCCGCCGAGAATGGCCGGCATCATGCCTTGGACCAGATCGCGCTTGTTCAGCACCACCAGGGTGGCGTCGTCTATCATATCCAGGGTGCCGGAATCCATGGATGGATAGAGGGAGCCGTCGAATACCGCCAGCTTGAGATCGGCACTGGCCGCCCGCGCCGTCGCGCGGCGCACCCCTTCGGCCTCGATCTCGCAGGCGCTGTCCCGAAGTCCGGCGGTATCGGCGACGATCACCGGCCAGCCCCGGAGATCGAGATGGACCTCGATGATGTCCCTGGTGGTTCCGGCCTGCGCCGAGACGATGGCGGCATCACGCCCGGCGAGACGATTCAGCAGGCTGGACTTGCCGGCATTCGGCGCCCCGATGATGGCGATGTGGATGCCGTCACGAAGACGCTCGCCGCGATGATGGTCGGCTAGATGATGGTCCAACTCGGCCCGCAGACCGGCGATTTCGGCGATGGATTGCTCCAGCAGCGTTTGGGGAATGTCCTCGTCGGCGAAGTCGATCACCGCTTCCAGATGGGCCATGGCACGCACCACCTGCCCCCGCCAATCCTCGGCCAGCCGGGCCAGCCCGCCCTCCATCTGCCGCAGGGCCTGACGGCGCTGCGCCGATGTCTCGGCCTCCACCAGATCGGCGATGGCCTCGGCGCGGGTCAGGTCAAGCTTGCCGTTGAGAAAGGCCCGGCGGGAAAACTCGCCGGGTTCGGCCGGACGCAGCCCCAGGGCGGCCAAGGCCTCGGCCAGGGCCACGGCCACGGCGCGGCCGCCATGCAGGTGCAGCTCGACCACATCCTCGCCGGTAAAGGACGCCGGGGCGGGAAACCACAGGACCAGACCGTCATCGACGATCTCGCCCCCCTGGTCCCGCAGCACCCCCCTCACCGCCTTGCGGGCTTCGGGGAGATCGCGTCCGGTCAGCGACCGCAACACGTCGCCGGCCCGGGAACCGGACAGGCGCCACACCGCCACGCCCGCCCGCCCGGCGGCACTGGCAAGGGCATAGATGGTCTGGGTCGGCATGGGAGGATCAGGATCGGGGGGGAAGCATCAGACGCTCGACCCGGCCACCCTTGACGATGTGGGTGTCGAGGATTTCGTCCATATCGGCGATGGTCTTGAAGCCGTACCAGATGCCCTCGGGATAGATCACCATCACCGGGCCGGCGGAATTGATCCGCACATCCTTGAGGCCGAGACGCTTTTGGGCATCCTTGAGATGCTCGCGCAGGGCCTCGGAACCACTCCCCGCACATGAGCCGCGGGGATTGTCGTCGGGCCGGCGGTTGGTGCAGATGAAGACATGCAGCCGGAAATAAAGCGGCGGGTCGGTGGGCAGGCTCACGGCTTGGGCTCCCTGGGACGGCCGCCGGCGCTGGCGAATTGCGACCAGAACATCTTTTGCAGCTGCTCCATCCCCTGGACGCCAGCCGGCAGCCACACTTTCAGCATGGTCTCGGGCTCCATGGCGTGCAGATTGGAGGCCATCTGATCCTGGATCTGTTTCATCAGCGCATCCTGCATGGGCCTGACATCGGGCAGACCGAGAAAGGTCCGCGCTTCCTCCGGCGTGCAATCCACATCCACGGTAATCTTCATGTCGTCCTCGCCTTGCGCTTGCCGCCCTTTCACCCAAACTAAGCCTTAGCCCCACTCGAAGCAACGCCCCGCGCCGGAAGGACCACGGAATGTCTCGTAATCGACTGGCCCAAGAGACCAGCCCCTATCTGCTTCAGCACGCCGCCAACCCGGTCCATTGGTGGGCCTGGGGCCCCGAGGCCCTGGCCCAGGCCAGGAAGACCGGCAAGCCGATCCTGCTGTCGGTGGGTTATTCCGCCTGCCACTGGTGCCACGTCATGGCCCATGAAAGCTTCGAGGACGACGGCATCGCCGGGCTGATGAATTCCCTGTTCATCAACATCAAGGTGGATCGGGAGGAACGCCCCGATCTGGACGCACTCTATCAGAACGCCCTGGCCATGATGGGTCAGCATGGCGGCTGGCCGTTGACCATGTTCCTGACGCCCGAGGCGGAACCCTTCTGGGGCGGTACCTATTTCCCGGCCACCGCCCGCTATGGCCGTGCCGCCTTCCCCGATGTGCTGGAGGGCATCTCCCACACCTTCCACCGCGATCCCGACAAGATCCGCCATAATGTGGGCCGCCTCACCGACGCCCTCAAACAGATGGCCCGCTCGCCCGGACCCATGCATCTGGACATGGAGGCGGTGGAAGAAGGGGCCAGCCAGTGTCTGCGCCTGATGGATTTCGAGGACGGCGGCACCACCGGGGCGCCCAAATTCCCCCAGCCCGGCCTGTTCCGCTTCCTGTGGCACTCGTATCTCAGGACCGGCAACACCTCGGTCCGCGACGCGGTGACCGTGACCCTGGACCATATCTGCCAGGGCGGCATCTATGACCATCTCGGCGGCGGCTTCATGCGCTATTCCACCGACGAGATCTGGCTGGTCCCCCATTTCGAGAAGATGCTTTACGACAACGCCCAGCTGGTCTCGCTGCTGACCAAGGTGTGGAAGCACACCGGATCACCGCTCTACCGGGCAAGGGTGTTCGAGACCATCGGCTGGCTGCTGCGCGACATGGGCGCCGAGGACGGGGCCTTCGCCGCCGCCCTTGATGCCGATAGCGAGGGCGAGGAAGGGCTGTTCTATACCTGGAAAGCCGACGAAATCGCCGCCGTGCTGGACCGCGAAACCGCGACCCGCTTCGCCCGCCTCTATGACGTGACCCCGTCCGGCAATTGGGAGGGCCGCAATATCCTCCACCGTAACCACCCCCATGGCGGTGGTGACGACGAGGCCTTGCTCGAGGCCAAGGCCAAATTGCTGGCATTGCGTGACCAGCGGATCTGGCCCGGCCGCGACGACAAGGTCTTGGCCGATTGGAACGCCATGATGATCGCCGCCCTGGCCGAGGCCGCCCTGGCCTTCGACCGGCCGGACTGGCTGGCGGCGGCGGAGCGGGCCTTCGCCGTCATCACCTCGAAGATGACCGGACCCGATGGCCGCCTGCGCCATTCCCTGTGCCGGGGCCAGGCCAATACCGGAGCGGTTCTCGACGATTACGCCCATATGATCCTGGCCGCCGTCGCCCTGTCCGAAGCCACCGGCGCCCCCGCCTACCTGGATCAGGCCCGCGACTGGGCCAGGCTGGTCCACCTCCATCATTGGGATTCGGAGGGTGGCGGCTATTTCCTCTCCCCGGATGATGCGACCGACGTGGTCATCCGCACCAAGCCCGGTTTCGATTCGGCGGTGCCCAGCGGCAACGGCATGATGGCCGAGGCCCTGGCCCGTCTGTCCCTGGCCACCGGCGACACGGCGTGGCGCGACCGGGCCGATGCGGTGATCGGCGCCTTTGCCGCCGCTCTTCCCGACCATCTGCCCCATATGACCGCCTTGCTGGACGCCTTCACTTTGCTGGCCGAGCCGTTGCAGGTGGTGATCGTCGGGCCGTCGACCGGGGCGGACAGCCTGGCCCTGCTCCAGGCCTATAACGCCACGCCCCTGCCGCTGGCCTCGCTGTTGCGAGTCGAGAACGGCCAGACTTTGCCCAAGTCGCATCCCGCCCATGGCAAGTCACTGGTGGAGGGCCGGGCGGCGGCCTATATTTGCCGAGGCTCCACCTGCCAGGCGCCGGTCACCGACGCACAATCCCTGACCACCCGGCTTCGCCAGAGATAGATTATTCATGCCGCAGCTCACCTTCAATTCCCCCATCGGGCCGCTGGCCCTGTTCGAGGCCGACGGCGCCATCGTCGCCCTGGATTGGGGCTTCGTCCCCGAAAACGACGAGACACCGCTGCTCCTCAAGGCCCGCCAGCAACTGGAGGAATATTTCGAGGGTAAGCGTCATAGCTTCGATCTGCCCCTGGCTCCGGCCGGAACCGCGTTCCAGCAAAAGGTCTGGGCGGCGCTGTCGATGATCCCGTTCGGCGCCATCAAGACCTATGGCCAGCTGGCCCAGGAATTGGGGACCGCCGCCCGCGCCCTGGGCGGCGCCTGCGGCCGCAATCCCATTCCGGTGATCATTCCCTGCCACCGGGTGCTGGGGGCCAATAATCATCTGGGCGGCTATTCCGGCATCGACGGAGTGGAGACCAAGGAATTCCTGCTGCGCCACGAAGGAGTGCCCCTGAAGTGAAATCTCACGCCATCCGCGTCCATCAGCCCGGCGGCCCCGATTCCATGGTCTGGGAAGAGGTCGAGGTGCCGGCCCCCGCCGCCGGTCAGGTGCTGCTGCGCCACACCGCCGTGGGCCTCAACTATATCGACGTCTATCACCGCTCCGGCCTCTATCCCGCTCCCCTGCCCTTCACCCCCGGCCTGGAAGGTGCCGGATTGGTCGAGGCCGTCGGCGAGGGCGTCACCGAGTTCAAGGCCGGTGATCGGGTGGCCTACGCCAATCCGCCCCTGGGCGCCTATGCCCAAATCCGGGTGATGCCCGCCGACCGGCTGGTCAAGCTTCCCGACGGCATCGACGACCGCAAGGCCGCCGCCATGATGCTGCAGGGCATGACCGCCCAGTATCTGCTGCGCCGGACCTACCGGGTGCAGAAGGGCGACACCATCCTGATCCATGCCGCCGCCGGCGGTGTCGGCCTGCTGGTCTGCCAATGGGCAAAGCATCTGGGCGCCACGGTGATCGGAACCGTCGGCTCGCCGGAAAAGGCCGAGCTGGCCCGCAAGCATGGCTGCGATCACCCCATCCTCTACAAGACCGAGGATTTCGTGGCCCGCGTCCGGGAGATCACTGCTGGCGAGGGCGTGCCGGTGGTCTATGATTCGGTCGGCGCCGATACCTTCCTCAAATCGCTGGATTGCCTGCGTCCCTTGGGCATGATGGTTTCGTTCGGGCAAAGCTCGGGCAAGGTCGAGCTCCTGGATACCGGCCTGCTGGCGGCCAAGGGGTCGCTGTTCCTGACCCGGCCCAGCCTGATGGCCTATACCGCCAAGCGCGCCGATCTGGTGGCCAGTGCCGCGGAATTGTTCGAAATGGTGGAACAGGGCGTAGTCAAGGTCGAGATCAACCAGATTTATTCCCTGGAAGACGCCGCCCAGGCCCATCGCGATCTCGAGGCGCGCAAAACCACCGGCTCCACTCTGCTCTTGCCGTAGCGCTGCTTCCGAAAGGATAGTAGATTCCTGCTGGCAAGCTCGGCCCCAGGGTGGAGGAACGCGTGTCCAAGGTTGGAAATTTCATGGTAACGACCGTCAGCCTGGCCTGGATGGCCTGGGCGGGCTGGAGCCAATTCGCCAATCTTCCGGAAGGGACAGTGGAAAATCATTCGTCCGAAACGGTCAAGGAACGGCTGCGCGACTGCTCGGGCACCTACAAGCAGCGTTACGAATGCAAGAACGCCGTGGTCATCGATACCGACCGCAATTCCTTTTTCAACATGCTGGGCCGTATCGCCATCGTCGTGGTGCCGCCCATGCTCCTGGCGGCAGGCGTGCACATGATGCGGCGGCGCTCCGAAGACGATTCACCCTCGGATGATCTGCTGAACCAAAGCCATCGCCGCCACCACCGGCGCCGGTCTTCCCATAATTAATGAAAAACGCCGGTCTTTCGACCGGCGTTTCAATGTCGTCTTGGACTCAGGATGACAAGGTCGATCGAGACTAGGAATTCATCGCCTCGAAGAAATCGCCGTTGTTCTTCGAGTGCTTGAGCTTGTCCACCAGGAATTCCATGGCATCGACCACGCCCATGGGCATCAGGATACGGCGCAGAACCCACATCTTGGACAGAATGCCCTTATCGACCAGCAATTCTTCCTTACGGGTGCCCGACTTGGTGATGTCGATGGCCGGGAAAGTGCGCTTGTCCGACAGCTTGCGGTCCAGGATGATTTCCGAATTGCCGGTGCCCTTGAACTCTTCGAAGATCACCTCGTCCATGCGCGAGCCGGTGTCGATCAGCGCGGTGGCGATGATGGAAAGCGAGCCGCCTTCCTCGATATTGCGGGCGGCGCCGAAGAAGCGCTTGGGGCGCTGCAGGGCGTTGGCGTCGACACCGCCGGTCAGCACCTTGCCCGAACTGGGGACCACGGTGTTGTAG
>JACQAD010000243.1 GCA_016195125.1 Magnetospirillum sp. | reverse complement strand
CTCTCCGCCTTCTTGGACATGGAGGGCGAGATCCTGGAACTGGGGCGCTCATGCGTCGATGCCCGCTGGCGCCATCGCGGCACCTTGCAGGCCCTGTGGCAGGGTCTGGCCGCCTATATGGTCGAGAACGACATTCGCCTGCTGTTCGGCTGTGGCAGCCTGCCCGGTATCGATCCCAAGGTGCTGGCGCCGCAACTGGCCTATCTGCGCGACAATCACCTGGCGCCGCCCGCCCTGCGCGGCCGGGCGCTGGACAGCGCCGAGAAGGTCGAGTTCTCCACCCTCGATGCCCAATGGGACGCGCGGCGGGTCTTGGCCTCGTTGCCGCCCTTGCTCAAGGGCTATCTGCGTCTGGGCGGCATGATCGGTGACGGCGCCGTCATCGACCGCCAGTTCAACACCACCGATGTGCTGGTGGTGGTCAATTCGGCCGATATCGCCGGCCGCTACGTCAAGCGCTTCAGCGCTTGAATCCACAAGTCCCCTCCCTCTCCCGCCAGAGGAGAGGGAGGGGCTGATTTCCCGCCTTCCCCTTCTCCGACGGCCCTTCCGCCAGGTTCATTCGCCCGGCGTCACCTGCGTCCATGGCGTCGGCCATCTTTCGGTGATGCAACGGAAGGGATGTTACATTGATGTAACTATTGCGCGATGTAGTATTGAGCGATACCGTGTTTCCCGTGCCACGATGCGATGGCGGAGAAGGGGGGAACAGCGATGGCGATCAAGCGAGCGATTTGTCTGGCCGGTGGTGGTCCGGCGGTTGGCCTGTCTCTTGGAGCCCTGGAGCGCCTTCACCAAGAGCCGGATATCCGCTTCGACGTGTGGAGCCTGGCCTGTATCGGCGCCTGGCTGGGGATCGTCTGGAATCAGGCGGAGCCCGGCAAGGAGGCTGAGACCTCGGATTCGTTTTTCCGCAGCATCTTCCGTCCCGATGACGTCTACGAGCGCTTTCCCATCGCCGCCGCTTTCGCTCCCGACTTCCAGTCGGAAACCGAGAACGCGCTGAATTTCATGCTCGATTCCAGCAACTACAGCAATCTGGTGGTGCCGGAAGCCATCAAGGAGGCCAGCGAGGATCTGGTCGGCTTCATGACCACGCCGTCGCGATGGTCCCAGGCCAATTTCAACACCATGATCCTCAACGACATCCTGGCGGTGAACCCCATGTCGCGGTTCATGACCAGCTGGATGTACAAGAGCAAGACCAAGGGCCTGTCACGCATCTTCTATCCCGACAGCGCCTTTCTCCAGCAGATCGATTTCAAGGCGCTGAGCCAGGCGGGGCGGCCGGTCCTCTACCACAACGCCTACAATCTCACCGACCAGCGGCTGGAATTGTTCAGCAACAAGGATTCAAAGTACCAGCCCATCAGGGCCGAGACTCTGTGTGCCTGTTCGGCCCTTCCCTATATCGAGGAGCCGGTGACCATGGACGGCAAGGTCTATTGCGAAGGCGCCACCATCGACACCGTCAATTTCGAACATCTTCTGGCCAACCATCCCGACCTGGACGAGGTCTGGGTCAGCCGCATCCTCGATCGCAAGCAGATCCGCCGGCCCCACAACCTTTATGACGCTCTGAACAATCTGGTGATGCTGTTCGCCGCCACCACCAGCGAGGACGATGTCAAGCTGTTCAAGTACCACCTCCAGGAGATCGGCTCCAAGGTGAAGGTGGTGGAGATCCCCGTGGCCCATCACATCAATTACGACTGGAGCTGGTCGAACCTGGATCGCTCCATCCGCGACGGCAGGATCGCCGCCGATGCGGTGATCAAGGCCTATCGGGCCGGGGATGCCGCCAAGCCGTCTGCCGCCAGTTCTGCCAAGTCTAGGGTGAAGACCTGATACGACAGAAGTCATGGGTAATATGTGCGCGGCAATTGAATGTTTTAATATGGCGGCACAAACTGTTTAATGCCGATCAATATACTCATGACCATCATCACGGGTAGTAGGCCCTTGCTTTTGATGGGGATGGCGCTGGTCATACCAGAGGCCTCGGTATTGTGTCGCAAGGGGGAAACATGCGCTTTCTCGATGATATGAGAATCTGGGCCAAGATCGCCATCGTGCCCCTGGTCGCGACGATCGGTCTGGTGATCATCGCGGTGATCGGCATGCAGGGGTTGAGCAGCCAGCGCAAGACTCTTGACGAAATCGCCGAAGTGACCTTCGCCAAATCGGTGAAGATCAGCGAATTGTCCGATGTCCTGCAAGATGCCCATTCCGGCCTGTACCGGCTCTTGACCTGGAATGCCGCCGGAGTTGAAACCGCCAAGATCGACAAGATCGAACTCGCCTTTGCCGATGGGCTGAAGAAGGCGCGAAAGATCGTCTCCGAGTATCGGTCGGGCTTTCCCCTGACCGCCGAGGAAGACGCGCTGCTCAAAAAGATCGACACCGCTCTCGGGGTCTACAAGAACGCCACGGATCAGGTCATTTCCATGCAGAAGATGGACTTCACCGCCGCGGTGTCGTTCATGTGGACCGCCCAGGATTCATTCCAGGCCCTGATCGTCGAGACCCAGAGCATGGTCGCCCTGGAGGCGCGCATGGTCGAGGTCGCCCGGCAATCGGCCACCGAATCGGCAGGCACCACAAGGGGCCTGTTCATCGGCCTGACCGTGGGTGTGTTGAGCCTGCTGGCGGTGATCTCCTTCCTGCTGGTCCGCGCCATCGCCAGTGCCGTGGGCGGCATGACCGGCGCCATGGAGCGGCTGGCCCAGGGGGATCTCTCCGTCCAGGTGCCGGCCATCGGCCGCAATGACGAAATCGGTGCCATGGCGGCGGCGGTGCAGGTGTTCAAGGAGAACGCCCAGCGGGTCAAGAACCTGACGGCCGAGCAGGAGGAAATGCAGCGCAAGGCCGAATTGACCAAGCGCCAGGCCATGACCGAACTGGCCGGCGAGATCGAGACCACGGTGCGCGGTGCGGTCGAGAACGCGTCTCGCGCCGCCGATTCCATTCGCGGCGAGGCCGAGGTGCTGGCCGCCAACGCCGAAACCGCCATCACCCAGGCCGCCCAGGTGGCCGATTCCTCGGAACTGGCCAACGGCAACGTCGAGACCGTGGCCCAGGCGGCCGAGCGTCTGGTCGGGTCCATCAGCGAGATCAACCGTCAGGTGGAGGAATCCTCCCGCGTCGCCTCCGAGGCGGTGGCCGAGGCCGCCCGCACCGACGAGACCGTCAAGACCCTGACCGTGGCCTCGGGCAAGATCGGCGAGGGGGTCAATCTCATCAACGACATCGCGTCGCAGACCAATCTGCT
>JACQAD010000247.1 GCA_016195125.1 Magnetospirillum sp. | reverse complement strand
GCCGGAAAACGTGTCTAGCTGTGCAGTGCTGTATCTGCTGATGATCGGCCCGCCCGGCTCGGGCAAGTCCATGCTGGCGGCCCGCCTGGCCGGATTGCTGCCGCCCCTGGAGCCGGCCGAGGCCCTGGAGGTCAGCATGATCCACTCGGTGGCCGGGCAATTGGCCGAGGGCCGTCTGCTGCGGCGGCGTCCCTTTCGCGATCCCCACCATTCCGCTTCCGTGCCATCCCTGGTGGGGGGCGGTCTGCGGGCCCGGCCGGGCGAGGTCTCCCTGGCCCATAACGGCGTGCTGTTCCTGGACGAATTGCCCGAATTCCAAAGAGGCGCCCTCGAAGCCCTGCGCCAGCCCCTGGAATCCGGCCGCGCCGTGGTGGCGCGGGCCAACGCCCATGTCACCTACCCCGCCCGCATCCAATTGGTGGCGGCGATGAATCCCTGCCGCTGCGGCCATCTCGGCGACCCCGCCTTGGCCTGCACCAAGGCGCCGCGCTGCGGCCAGGAATATCAAGCCAAGATCTCGGGGCCGCTGTTCGATCGTATCGATCTGCATGTGGAGGTTCCGGCGGTCAGTCCGGCCGATCTGTCCCTGCCGCCGCCCGCCGAGGGCTCGGCCGAAATCGCCGCCCGCGTCGCCCATGCCCGCGCCCGTCAGCGTGACCGCTATCAGGGCACCGCGTGCCGCACCAATGCCGAGGCCGATGGCGAGCTGCTGGAGCGGGTAGCCTCCCCCGACGAGGCCGGACGCCGCCTGCTGACCGAGGCCGCCGAACGCATGCGCCTGTCGGCGCGGGGCTGGCACCGGGTTCTGCGGGTGGCCCGCACCCTGGCCGATCTGGAGGGATCGGAATCCATCGGGCGCCTGCATGTGGCCGAGGCCCTCTCATACCGAAGGCTGATGCCTGGCCGCTCCGGCTAGGCCTTCTGGCAGCGTTGCCCCTATTGCGTGTTCGGGCTCATGCTCGCGACAGCCGCGAAGAAATGGGGTCAAGACCCGATGAATGCCTGCGCGCCCACGGGGAAACGCCGTTGCCACGACATGGCGATGATCGTAACCGACGTGATCATGACCCTGGCCCGTGAAAAGGCCCGGGATGGAATCCTTTCCCTGGACGACATCGACCGCATCGCCACCCTGATCGGCGGCGGCACCATGTTGCTGGACAGCGCCTATATCCGTCAGGAAGAGGGCTGCCGCAAGCTCCACATGCAGCCCAAGGGCAATGTGGGAGCACGGTCCAACCCCTTTCAGCGCCTGATGGTGCGGCCCTTCGAACATCTGCTGACCGGGGAAGACGCCGTGTTCCAGCGCGGCTACCTGACCAATTATTTCGAATTCCTGGAACACGCCTTCGAAAAACGCCTGGAGCCGTTCGAACGCCACTGCCGCTCCATCATCCAGGCGCTGATGGTAGTTCACGGCAACAACCTGACCTGGGATCATTTCTATGTGGACGGGCGGACCATCAAGACCCTGCAAGGTGCCTTGAAACTGCTCCGCGCCTATCTGGAAAGCCCCGAGGGCCAGCGGGTCTGGCTGGCCTGCCTCAGCCGCCCCAGCGCCGACATGCCGCAGCCCGCCATCGGCCAGATCAACCACATCCGCCAGGCCCTGCTGGAAACCGCCCGGGGATTGGAAGCGGCGGAATAGGTCCGAGCCTTAGAGGCCGGCCTTGGCGATCATGGCGCCCAGCTTGCGGCCGCCGAAGATATGGACATGCAGGTGGGGCACTTCCTGATGGCCGTTGACGCCGATATTGCTGAGCAGGCGCCAGCCGTCCTCGTCCAATCCGGCCATCCTGGCGACCTTGCCGACGGCGCGCACCAGACCGGCGATCTCGGCCTCCGAGGCATTGGCTGAGAAATCACTCATGGAGACATAGGCGCCCTTGGGGATCACCAGGATATGCACCGGCGCCTGGGGATTGATGTCGTGGAAGGCCAGGCTGTGCTCGTCCTCGTGCACCTTGTTGCAGGGAATTTCCCCCCTGAGAATGCGGGCGAAGATGTTGTTGGGATCGTAGGCCATGTCCAACTCCGTCTCGTGGCTCACTTCTTGGCGCGGGACTTCTTCTCGTCGATGCCCGAGGTGCCGGCCCGGCGGGCCAGCTCGGCCCAGACCTTGGCCGGTTCGATGCCGCAATCGGCCCACAGCACCAGCAGGTGATACAGGGTATCGGCGCTTTCGCCGACCAGCTCGTCCTTGCCCTCGGACAGCGCGGCGACCACGGTTTCCACCGCCTCCTCGCCGAATTTCTGGGCGATCTTGCCGCGGCCGCGGGCGAACAGCTTGGCGGTGTACGACTTTTCGGGGTCGGTGCCCTTGCGGCTGGCGATCACCGTGTAAAGCTCGTCGAGAATTTTGCTGTCCTGGGCCACCCTGCCCTCCCTCTAAAACGATTCTATATTGTCATCAAGCCTGGGGCCTTTCCGTAGCAGATGGCGATGCCGCTGTCACGCGCCTCAGGGGCGAACGGGAATCCCTGCCGCCCGCATATGGGCCTTGGCCTCGGCGATGGTATAGGTTCCGAAATGAAATATGGAGGCGGCCAGGACGGCGGTGGCATGGCCGTCGCGGATGCCTTCGACCAGATGGTCCAGCGTTCCGACGCCGCCCGATGCGATCACCGGCACGGTCACCGCGTCGGCCACGGCGCGGGTCAGCGCGATGTTGAAGCCCTGCTTGGTGCCGTCGCG
>JACQAD010000246.1 GCA_016195125.1 Magnetospirillum sp. | reverse complement strand
AGATGTTCTGCGCCCAGGCGACCGGCCGGGCCGGGCCGGGGGCGAGGATCAGGCGGCCGTATTCCTCGCCGACCTCGCCCAGTTCGGCGCGCAGGTCGGCCTCGAATCCGGGGGCGGCCAGATAGGCGGTAAAGGCTTCGCTCATTCCGGCCAGCGCCGATGCAGCCACAGCCACTGGTCAGGGCGTTCCCTGATCCACTCTTCAAGCAGGGCGTTGATGCGGATCAGCAGCAGGCGGTTGTCGTCATGACTGTCGCCGGTGTGCGGAAAATCCATGGGGGGAAGAACGGTGAGGCGGAAATGGGCGCCCTTGAGGCGCTCCACCCGGGCTGGGACCAGAGGGCAATTGAACTTGGTGGCGAAGACGGCCTGGGCCGGGGCGGTCATGGCGTCGCGGCCGAAGAAGGGAATGGGGATACCGTCATTCATCTTCTGGTCCACCAGCATTCCCAGATGGCCGCCCTTCTTGAGAACCGTCAGGGCCTGGCGGGCGCCCTCCGGTCCCTTCTGGATCAGGGCGTAGGAGGCATCGGCACGGCCCTTGCGGTAGAGATCCTCCACCCAGGGATTGTTGGCGGCCCGATAGATCAGGTGCAACGGCAACCCGCGATGGGCGGCGACGGCGCCGTTCAGCTCCCAATTGCCGATATGGCCGGAGATGAAGATGCCGGCCCGGCCGTCGTCACGCAGCAGGTCGATATACTCGGCCCCGATCAGCTCGACCCGTTCGGCGGCGATCTGCTTCAGATGGGGGAACTCGCCGGCGACACGGCCGATATTGTCCCACATGGCGGTAAGGATGGTCTTGATCTCGGCGTCGCTCTTGTCGGGGAAGGCGGCCCCGAGATTGCGCCGCGCCACCCGGTTGACGCCGCCCAGCAGCGGCCCGATCAGACGTCCCAGCCAGCCGCCCAGATCAGACGCCATATCCAGCGGCAGCAGGGCGAACAGCCCCCAGACGGCCCGTGCTCCAAAGGCCTCCACTCGTTGCCGCGCTTCTTTCCTGGTCATGCCCGGACTCCGATACGGTCGAGCAGGGGCGTCAGCAATTCGGGATTCTCCCAGTGCAGGGTGACGCTGAGTACCGACACGCGGGCGCGCAGATCCGAGGGCAGCCGCACCCAATCCTTGGTGGTGGTGACCGCCAGGGCCTCGTTGGACTCCGCTTCGGCCAGCAGCGCCTCGATATCGGCGCGCTCGAAGGAATGATGGTCGGGAAAGGAATGGGTCACCGTCAGGCGCGCTCCACATTGCTTCAAGGTGGCGAAGAATTTCTCGGGCCGCCCGATTCCGGCGAAGGCCACCACCTTGCGGCTCGACAGCGCCGCGCCCTCGGGACCGGGAACCAGCCTGGCCCTGAGCAGGGGCAGTTCCATCTCGGCGGCCAACGCCGCCAGCCCGTTCCTGTCCTCGCCCACCACCACCAGGGCGTCGGCGCGGGCCAGACCCTGGCGGGGGGATTCGCGGCAGGGGCCGGCGGGCATGGTGCGGCCATTGCCGAAGCCGTACTCGCCGTCCACCACCACCAGGGACAGATCCTTGGCGATGGAGCCGTTCTGGAAGCCGTCATCCATGATGATGAACTCGGCCCCCATCTCCACCGCCGCCACGGCGCCGTCGGGGCGCCAGCGCGCCACCCAGGTGGGAGCCACCTCGGCCAGAAGCAGGGCTTCGTCACCGACCCGGGCGCAATCGTGGCGGTCGAGATCGACGGCGCGCGGTCCCACTTCGGTGCCGCCATACCCCCTGGTCAGCATATGTGGCTTGCGGCCGGAGGCCAGCAGAAGCCGGGCCAGGGCGATGCCCACTGGGGTCTTGCCGGCACCGCCGGCGACGATGTTGCCGACGCAGATCACCGGCACCGCCGGGCGGTATTCCTCGGCCTGTTCCAGCCGCCGGCGCACCACCCAGCCATAAATCTTGCCCAGCGGCGCCAGCAGGCGGGACAGGGCGGTGTCGCGATGCCAGAAATCAGGAGCGCGCATGCGGCTTCTCCAGGATGGCGAGGAAGGGGGCCAGTGCCCCTTCCACCTGGTCGAGAATGCCGGCCTCGGCCTCGGCCCAGGCGCGGGCGGCTTGCCGGCGGGTGGCCAGCAGGGCGGGATCGGCCAGCAGAATCCCGATCTCCCGGGACAAGTGGCTCTCATTGGCCACCTGGAGGGCGGCGCCGGCCTCCACCATGGATGGCGCCATGTCGGGGAAATTGTCCATGGCCGGGCCGAACAGAACGGCACAGCCGAGCAAAGCCGGTTCGAACGGATTCTGGCCGCCGGGAACGCACAGGCTCTTGCCCACGAAGACCGGGCCGGCCAGACGGTAGAACAGGCCCAGCTCGCCCATGGTGTCGGCCACGTAGACCTGGGTGGCGGCGTCGAGGGGCTCGCCCGCCGAGCGCAGGGCCACGCAAAGCCCCTGGGCTCTCAGCTCGGCGGCGATGTCCGGCCCTCTGGTGTGGTGGGGACGCGGCCGGGGAGGACGTCCTCGCCCGGATGGGTGCTGGCCGCCAGCCACAGGGGCCGCTCCGCCACCGCCTCCCGCAGGCGCTGGAGCTCGGCCTGGTCGCAGGGCAGCGGCGCCACCGCGTATTTGAGATTGCCCAGGCAGCGGACGTCCCGCGCCCCCAGGGTCTTGAAGCGCTGGGCATCGGCCTCGGTCTGGGTCAGGCACAGGGCGAAGCCCGACAGCATGGAGCGGATCAGGCCGCGCACCCTGGTCCAGCCGGCGAAGGACTTCGCCGACATGCGGCCCTGGACCAGCACCAGCGGCACGGTGCGGTGACGCAGCTCGGCCAGCATGTTGGGCCAGAATTCCGATTCCGCCCACAGGGCCAGGTCGGGCCGCCAGTGATCGAGGAAGCCGCGCACATAAGCGATCCGGTCCACCGGAACGTATTGATGCATGGCGCCGGGCGGCAGGCGCTCGGCCATGAGGCGGGCCGAGGTGACGGTGCCGGTGGTCACCAGAACCTTAAGCTCGCGGGCCAGCAGGCGCTCGATCAGGGGCAGCATGGACAGGGATTCCCCCACCGAGGCGGCATGAATCCACACCAGCGGTCCAGGGGG
>JACQAD010000245.1 GCA_016195125.1 Magnetospirillum sp. | reverse complement strand
TGGTCTGGTCCCTGCTGGTGGTGGTGAGTCTGCTCAGTTGGACGGGCCGCTGGGGCGAGGTTCTGGGCCTGCTGGGATCATGGCGGCGGATCGTGGTCCTGATGGCCTCGACACTATGCATCAGCGTCAACTGGCTGGTCTTCATCCGGGTCGTGGGGGAAGGCAACGTGCTGGAAGCCAGCATGGGGTATTTCCTCAATCCCCTGGTCAACGTGGCCTTGGGCGTGCTGGTTCTCAAGGAACGCCTTCGCCTCGCCCAATGGCTGGCGGTGGGGCTGGCGCTGATAGGCATCCTGGAACTGGGCATCGCCACCGGCACCCCACCCTGGGCCGCCCTGACCCTGGCGGGAACATTCGGACTCTATGGTCTGCTGCGCAAGAAGCTGCCGGTGGCGCCCTTGACCGGGCTGGCGGTGGAGACCGGATTGCTGTTTCCCCTGGCCGCGTTCTATCTGATCTGGCGGGCAAGCCAGGGCCAGCCGGCCTTCGGCGGCACCCTGGCCCTGGGCGCGGCCCTGGTGGCGGGGGGACCGGTCACGGCGGCACCCCTGCTTTGGTTCGCCGCCGCCGCGTCAAGGCTGCGCTACACCACCCTCGGCTTCTTTCAGTACCTGGCGCCGACCGGTCATTTCCTGCTGGCGGTTCTGGTCTATGGCGAGAGTCCGGGCCCCCACCACCTGTTCACCTTCGCCTGCATCTGGACGGCCATCGCCCTTTATCTGGCCGACAGCTGGCGCCATCGGCTCAGGCCGCCTCCCCCTCCCCGCCGATCGCCGGAAGGGTGAAGCAGAAGCGTGAGCCGTGGCCAGGTTCGGAATCCACCCAGATCCGGCCGCCATGGGCCTCGACGACGCGCTTTGCCACCGCCAGACCGATGCCGGCCCCAGGATAGCGATCCGGCCCGTGCAGGCGGCGAAATATCCCGAAGATATCGTCCCAGTACTGCCGTTCGATACCGATGCCGTTATCTTCGACGGACACGCACCATTGCCCCTGATCACGCTGAGCCCGGATACGGATATGGGGGGTGGAGCCGCTGGCCTGAAATTTCAGAGCGTTGCCGATCAGGTTGAGCATGAGTTGGCGCAATTGCGGCGGGTCGCCCTGGACCTCCGGCAGGAATTCGGCCTCGACACACCCGCCACTGGCCTCCAGGGCATCGGCCAGATCCGCCATGGCTCCCGTTACCAGATCGCCGAGACTGACGTCGATCTGGCGCAGGGCGGAATGACGGGTTTGAGAATAATCCAGAACACCCTGGATCAGGTCGCGCATGCGCTGGGCTCCGCCCACCAGGAATTCAAGATAGTCGCGCCCGTCCTCGCCCAGGACTTCGCCATGCTTGCGCTCCAGCATCTGGGCGAAGCTGCATATGGTCCGACATGGCTCGAGAAGGTCATGGGCGGCCACATAGGCAAAGCGCTCCAATTCCATGTTCGAGCGCTCCAGTTCCTCGGCGGTACGGCGCAGCAGCACCTCCTCCGCCTTGCGCTCACTGATGTCGCGGGCAACGATGATCAGGCAATCCTCGCCACCCAGAGTCACGGTTTCCAGGGACATCAGGGCGGTGAAGATCTCGCCGGACTTGCGGCGAAACCGGACCTCGAAATTCTCCAGCCGCGTGGATGCGCCCAAAGACGCCAGCATGCGTTCGCGCTCGGCGATACTTTCCCAGGTTCCCAAATCCGACGAAGTCCGCCCTACCGCCTCGTCCTTGGTAAAGCCCATGATGCGTTCAAAGGCATCGTTGACTTCCAGGAAGCGGCCGGTGGCCTTGCAGGTGATGGCAATCAGATCGGGACAGGCCCGGAATACGGTGGCGAATTTCGCCTCCGTCCGCGCCAATACGGTGGCTATGTCCGCTTGCCGCCGATCGAGCCTGCGCCGCTCGGAGGCCTCATCATTGCTGGTTCCAGTCGTCATCTCACCAACGTTCCCGGCGTCAGGAACCCAGGCTATGCCTTTTAGGCAGGATATCAAGCTTAGCTTTGGCCGTAAGTCTCTACCGCGACAGGAACGAATCCCGATCGGGCCCGGCGCCGGAGCATTCGGCGATGAATTTGACCAGCCGATAGGTCGCCGGATCGAAACGCAGGGCGACGAGGCGCTCTCCCTCGCGCACCAGACGGCAGGCGCCGCCGATCCCGTGGTTGATATCGACCTTGCCGTTCTCGGTGGGATAGAGGGTGAAGCGCATGGAGCCGGCCGCCACCGCGAAGCCGGCCTCGAGGTTCATGCCCCCCGCCGAGATTCCGGCAACGCGGACCAGCTTTCCCCCGATATTGGCCATCAGGCCCAGACCGTTGAACCGGGGATAGCGCCGACGCTCCTGTCCATCTTGTTCGGGCATGCCACCCAACCTTTCGTCCTGTCCACCACCCGATCCTATCATGGAAACAATTCCCTGGAATTCGCCCTTCCGTAACGGATGGCTCATACCAACGGATATGTTCGCCGCGGAAAATTGAGCGAATGGCGCTTATCGCTTGAAACGAAGGAATCCCGATACGAAATCAATGTTCATATCTCGGGAAATCATGACACCCTTGTTTATCAAACTGACCAGGAACAATCGGTGGCCCCCCGACCCAAGAGCTCGACGACGAAACCGGGCGCCAACCCGGAGATCAAGGCGATTGCCGGCGCCGTCGCCGGCGAGGCGGAAGTGTTGCAAGCCATCATCGACAACCTTCCTTGCGGCGTCACCCTGTTCGGGCCGAACATGGACATGATCGCCTGCAACAGCTTGTTTTCCAGGTTGCTGGATTTCCCTCCCGATCTGTTCTCCGCGGGATTGCCCAGCCTTCGCGATCTGGCGATATTCAATGCCGGTCGGGGCGAATACGGCCCCGGTGATCCCGAGGCACTTGCCGACGAGGTTGTGAGGCGGGCTCTGATCATGGAGCCCCATGCGTTCGAACGCACCCGCCCCGACGGCACCATCCTGGAAATCCAGGGTATCCCCATCGACGGCGGCGGCTTCATCTCCACCTACACCGATATCACCAAGCGCCGCCGCGCCGAAGAGGCCCTGCGCCGTAACCAGGCCCAATTGCGCTTGATCTACGACACCTCCAGCGTCGCCATCTTCTTCGTCAACAGCCAGGGCATCATCACCCACGCCAACCGCCGCATGTCGGAGATGTTCGCCTGCCCCATGGACAAGCTGGAGGGCAGCGAGTACGTGGCCCATATCCACCCCTCGGAGCGTGAGATCGGACGGGCCAAGATGCTGGCCCTGCTGGCCAGCGACATCCCCAACGTCAATCTCGAGCGCCACTACTGGCGCGACGACGGCAGCGAGTTCTGGGGCAACCTGACCGGTCAACGCATGCATGACGAGGATGGACACTCGGTCGGGTTGGTGGGGGTGATCGCCGACGTCACCGAACGGCGCCTCGCCGAACTGGCCCTGGCCGAGCGCAGCCGCGAGCTGGAGGAACTCAACCGCACCCTCGCCGCCTCCAACGAGGAATTGCGGGAAGCCCGCCTGACCCTGGAAAGCATGGCCCTGCACGACCAGTTGACCGGTCTGGCCAACCGCCACAAATTCCTGCAGACCTATCTGGTCGAGACCGAGCGTCGCAATCGGTCGGCCACGCCGTTATCTTTGCTGCTGGTCGACGTGGATCACTTCAAATCGGTCAACGACCGTTTCGGCCATCTGGCCGGCGATTCCTGCCTGCGCGCCATCGCTTCGGTCCTGGAACGCTCGGTGCGCACCGCCGATCTGGTCGGCCGCTTCGGTGGCGAGGAATTCCTGGTCCTGCTGCCCGATACCGACACCGAGGGCGCCCGCGCCGCCGCCGAAAATCTCCGCCGCGAGATCCGCGCCGCCGAGTTCAACCTGGACGGCCAGCCGGTCACCCTGACCATCAGCATCGGCACCGCCACCCTGCTGCCCGGCCAGCCCGCCGATTTCGACACCTTCGTGCAGCGGGCCGATTCCGCCGTTTACCGCGCCAAGGCCACCGGCCGCGATACCGTGGTCATGGGCGAATCGGCCTAGGTTCTGGACAGACTCTACCGGCCCGGACATGATCCGGCGCAAGGAGAGCCGAGTCATGAAATTCCGCCTGATCGCCCTCGCACTCATCGCCGCATCCGCCCTCCAGGCCCCTGCCGCCCTGGCCCACGGCGCCATGACCGCCTTCTATGGCGGCCAGATCGCTGAAATCGGCGCGCTGCGGGTGGAATTCGCCGTCCGCGACGGGGCCGTCCGCGCCTGGGTCCGCGACCTGCACGACCAGAGCAGGCCCGCTTCCGGCAAGGTCACCCTGCTGCTGGGCGGCCGCAAGCTCGACCTGCCGCTGACCGCCGCGCCGGTCGGCCTCAAGGCCGAGGCGCCGGTCTCGGCCAAGGACAAGCTGGCGGTGATCCTCAATCTGGAGGTAGAGGGAAAGCCGGTTTCGGTTCGCTTCATACAGGGCGATTTGGCCGCCCCCGCCCTTTCCACCCGGGCGGAAGCCGGCCGTCAGGCCTTCGAAGCCGTCTGCGCCGCCTGCCACGGCAGCGCCCTGCGCGGCACCGAGAACGGCCCGCCGCTACTCCATCCCGCCTACGCCGCCGGCTCGGCCCATGGCGACGACGTCATCCTGGCCGCCATGGCAAACGGGGCACAATCCCATATGTGGAAGTTCGGAGACATGCCCAAGCCCAAGGGGCTGAAAGCCGGCCAGGACCAGGACGTACTGGCCTATATCCGCGTGATGCAGAAAGCCAACGGTCTGGGCGGCGCCGCCCAGGACACGGCCCCCCATGCCGGGCATGGGCATCACTGAACGGAGCTATTCCGCCGGCTGGCGCAGATCGCGTACCCGGATGGCCTTGCCCTGGGAGCGGGGCAATTCGCCGGGCAGGCGGATGATGACCTCGCACGACACGCCGATCAGGGATTTGATGTGGTGGCGCACCTGGCGGGCCAGATGGGCGCGGTCGTCCTCATTGCGGCTGTCGTTGACCTCGGCTTCCACGGTCAGGTGATCCAGCGAGCCCTGGCGGGTCAGAGTCAGCAGGTAATGGGGCGCCACGCCGGGGAAGCCCACCAGCACCGCCTCGATCTGGCTGGGATAGACGTTGACGCCGCGGATGATCATCATGTCGTCGTTGCGCCCGGTGACGCGCAGGATGCGCACATGGGTACGGCCGCAGGCGCAGACCTCGTCGGTCAGGCGCGTGATGTCGCGGGTGCGGTAGCGCACCATGGGCAGGGCGTGCTTGGTCAGCGTGGTGATGACCAGTTCGCCGGTCTCGCCCATGGGCAGGGGCTGGAGGGTTTCCGGGTCGATGATCTCGAACAGGAAATGGTCTTCCCAGCCGTGCAGACCGGCCCGCTGCTCGCATTCGATGGCGACCCCCGGCCCCATGATCTCCGACAGGCCGTACATATCGCAGGCGCGGATGCCCAGGCGGCGGTCGAGCTCGGCCCGCATGGTCTCGCTCCAGGGCTCGGCCCCGAACACGCCCACCGCCAGGGGTGAGCCCGCCAGATCCACCCCCGATTGCTCGGCCACCTCGGCGATGTTCAGCGCATAGGACGGCGTCGCCGCCAGGGCACGGGCGCCGAAATCGGTCAGCAGGCTGATCTGCTTTTCGGTATTGCCGCCCGACATGGGCACCACCGAACATTTGAGGCGCTCGGCGCCGTAATGAAACCCCAGGCCGCCGGTGAACAGGCCATAGCCATAGGCGTTATGGACCACGTCG
Organism: Magnetospirillum sp.; assembly: GCA_016195125.1. Taxonomy (GTDB): domain Bacteria; phylum Pseudomonadota; class Alphaproteobacteria; order Rhodospirillales; family Magnetospirillaceae; genus Phaeospirillum. The sequence continues at coordinate 826 of JACQAD010000245.1, read as the reverse complement.
CCGGGCCGCACCCCGGTGGCCGCCAGGGAGCGGGCCATGAGATCCGCCCAGATGTTGATGTCGCCTTCGGTATAGCCGACCACGGTGGGCTTGCCGGTCGTGCCGGAACTGGCGTGCAGGCGCACCACCTGCTCGCGCGGGACCGCGAACAGGCCGAAGGGGTAATTGTCGCGCAGATCGCTCTTTACCGTGAAGGGAAAGCGGGCCAGATCCTCGAGGCTTTGCAAATCCTCGGGCTTGAGGCCGGCGGCGTCGAAACCGGTGCGGTAATGGGGCACCTTGGCATAGGCCAGGGCCAGCGAGGCCTGCAGGCGCTGCAATTGCAGACGGCGCAGCCCGGCCCGGTCCAGACGCTCCACCTCCGGTTCGAACATGTAGCCCGCACTCATGCCATCACCCTCCCGGTCCCGGCCTCATTCCCGTGCGGGTTTATGGCCCGTCGGATTGGCGATGGCAAGCCCTCCTCAAACGCCCTTGGCTCTGAGGGCGTCGGCGTCCAGCCGGGCCTCCACATAGCGGGCCAGCGCCCTGGTGCCGCGCACGCAATTCCTGAAGACGCAGACCCCCTGGTCCATCAGGCGCCCGGCCATGGCATCGTAGAGCGGCCCGCCGTCGATGATGGCGATCACCGGCTTGGCGATGCGCTCCACCATGGGCGGCATCAGGGCGACGCTGCTCTTGGGATTGCCGATATCGGCGCCGGGATGCAGCTTGCTGGTCTCCAGGGCCATGACCGACGGTGCGGTGGGGTCCATGCCCACCACCACCGCGTCGATATTGGCGTCGGCGGCGAAGGATTCGGTAATCTGGAGGTGGCACTCGTCAT
>JACQAD010000021.1 GCA_016195125.1 Magnetospirillum sp. | reverse complement strand
ATGCCATCCCTGAGCGCGCTCAGATGCTCGTGGCGGCGGGGATCGGCGAGGACCAAGATCTCGGCCGCGCCCTTGGCCAGGGCCACCAGCAGGAAGTCCGGCCCCAGCGCCGCCACCGCCGGCACCGACAGAGGCAACACGTCGGCGGGCAATCCGTCGCCGAAGCGGGCCAGGGCCGACAGCGATTCGGCCCCCTGCTCCTCATGCACCAACAGGATCGGCGCACCGCCACCGGCCGCCCGATGTGTCTCCAGCAGCGCGCCCAGGCGCTTGTGGATGCCGTTACCCGCCGGCACGTCGAACCGGATGGCGCCGGTCGGGCAGACACTGGCGCAGGAACCGTGACCGCCGCAGACATGGGCGTCCACCTGGGCGGAATCGCCCACCGGCTTCAGCGCGCCGGAGGGGCAGGCATCGAGGCAGCGGGTGCAGGCGATCTGGCCGTTGCGGGAATGGGCGCAAAGCGTCGACTCGACCTTGATCCAGCGCGGCTTCTCGAACTCGCCCACCAATCCTCCGATCTCGGCCACGGCCCTCTCCAGGGCCAGGGCGTCACCGGGATCGATGGCGAACCAGCCGTCGCGGGGCGCCAGCAGCGGCGGCGCCCCGGTCAGGTCGAGAACCAGGTCGGCGGCCAGTTCACGCTCGCCCACGGCGGCATCGAAGGAAAGAGCGCCGCGCGCCGAGGGCGAGGCCCCGGCCAGATCACCCACCTTGACCCTGAAGGCGCCGAGATGGCCACTTGCCGTCCGCGGCGTTCCTCGGAACAGGCCGAGAGCGCGAACCGGCGGCGGCACCAGATCGGCATCATGATCGGGCAGCAGCAGACAGGTCACCGCCCGTTCGGAGCCCAGCTTGCGGGCGGCATCGAGCACGTCCTGGCCACGCCCGATGATCAGCACCGCTCCTTCGCTGGTCAGGGTGACGCTGGGCGTGGGTTCGGGCTCCTGAACCGCCTCGGCGATCAGGGCGGCCATCTTGGGAATGGCGCGCCTTGCCTCACTCGACCAGCCGGCGCGGTCGCGGATGTCGACGCAGACCGGCTCCTCCACGTCAAGCACCCGGGCCAGTTCATTGAACAGCGGCGCCTCCTGGCCGCAGCAGACCAGCAGCTTCTCCCCCGACGAGGCGGCGGCGCGATAGGCCTCCACCTGGGAACGGCAAAGCTGGAAATAGAGCTGGTCGGGGGGCTCGGTCCCCAAAGCCTTGGCCAGGGACTTGCCGTCCACCGGCATGCTGCCCTCGCACGAACACACCATCACCTTGCGACCGCCGACCTGCATCTTGCCATCCCTGTTTTCGTTGCCGCCCCATTGTAGGTCGGGCCGGGGCCGCATACTGTAAAGGAGGAGGCCAAGAATGAACGCAAAAGAAATGCTGGTGCGTCCCAATCCCGATGACGGGCGACTCTACCAGACCGTGACCGGCATCGATCAGACCGGCGCGGCGGCGGACGCCGACATCATCAACGAACGGCCGTTGACCATCTTCCTCAATGGCCGCGAGATCGTCACCGCCATGACCATCGGTGATTATCCCGAATATCTGGCCTTGGGCTACCTGCTGAACCAGAACATGCTGCAGGCCGATGACGAGATCCGCGCCGTGGATTACGACGAGGAAATCGAGACGGTGGTGGTGCGCACCGCCCGCCAGACCGATTACGAGGAAAAGCTGAAGAAGAAGATTCAGACCTCGGGCTGCGCCATGGGCACCGTCTTCGGCGACGTCATGGAGAAGTTCGAGACCGTCAGCCTGGACCGGGACGCCCGCTTCCACACCTCATGGCTCTATGGCCTGCAGAAGGCCATCAACACCATGCCGTCGCTCTATCTCAAGACCGGCGCCATTCACGGCTGCGTCTTGTGCGAGGAGGACCGGCCGCTGATCTACATGGAGGATGTCGGTCGCCACAACGCCATGGACAAGATCGCCGGCTATATGTTCCGCCACGGCCTTGCCAGTACCGGCAAGAGCCTTTACACCACCGGGCGGCTGACCAGCGAGATGGTGATCAAGACCGTGCAGATGGGAATTCCGGTCCTGCTGTCACGCTCGGGCTTTACCGCCTGGGGGGTGGAATTGGCGCGCAAGGCCGGCCTCACCCTGATCGGCCGCGCCAAGGGCAAGCGCTTCACCGCCCTGGCCGGAGCCGAGCGCATCGTCTTCGACGCCGATCCCGATCAGGCCCATGACGAGCCCGGCCATCTGTCGCGCAAGGGGAGCCGCGACGATGAATAGCGGTCCCATCGCCGGCATGATTTTGGCCGGGGGCCTGTCGCGGCGCATGGGCGGCGGCGACAAGGCCCTGATCGAGGTTGACGGCCAAAGCCTGCTGGAACGGGTCATCGACCGTCTGTCGCCCCAGGTGGGGCCGCTGCTTCTCAATGCCAACGGCGATCCCAACCGCTTTGCCCACCTGACCCTGCCGGTGGCCCCCGACGTGGTCGAGGGCTATGCCGGCCCCCTGGTCGGAGTGCTGACCGGCCTGGAATGGCTGCGCGACCACACCATGGACGTCGAGTGGATGGTCAGTGTCGCCGCCGACACGCCGCTGTTCCCGCCCGATCTGGTCGAACGCCTGGTTCAGGCGGCCAGGCAAGAGAATGCCGACATCGCCATCGCCTATACCGGCACGCGCTCGCACCCGGTCTTCGCCCTGTGGCCGCTGCGGCTGGCCGAAGAGTTGAGGCGGGCGGTGACGGACGAATCCCTGCGCAAGATCGAAGCCTGGACCGAGCGCTACAAGGTCGCCCGCGTCCAATGGCCGACCGAGCCCACCGACCCATTCTTCAACGTCAATACACCCGAAGACGTGGTGCGCCTCGGCATGATCCTGGACGGCAGCCTGCCCGACGAGCCGCCGCTCAAGGCCGAGACCGAGATCGCCGTGCTGGTGGAACGCCGCGACGGCACCACCGCCTGGGTTTCCGAATCCTGGCGGCCGCTGGAGGCGCTGGCCGATCCGCCGCCCCAAAGCGCGGCCTGGACCTTGCTGCGGCGGGGCGAGGACGGCAGCGACCGTTACCTCGCCAGCCGGGTGCCGGTGGTGCTGCACCGCTCCGATCTGGCCTCCTACCGCTACAATCTGGCGGGCATGGAACCCCGGCTCTACGTAGTGCTGCGCAAAACCGGCGATGATGCGTGCCCCATCCGCGTGGTGATGGCGACCATCGCCCCCGACGAAGCCCAAGCCATGAGTGAAAGCGGCGAGGATATGGTGGACGGCGTGGCCCTGCCCGAGGCGTTGCGCGCCTGGGTCGAACGCTTCTGCGCCTGCCATCCCCCCGACGAGCCGCTGCGCAAACGCCAGCGCGACAGAATGGACACCGACAATGCCTTTGCCGGCAAGGGCCGATCATGACCGAGCCCTTCCTGTCTCGCTGGTCGCGGCGCAAGCATGACGCCAAGGCCGCAACCCAGCCCGAACCCGAAGCGCAGCCCACTCCGCCCCCCGAGGCCGCCGAGGCCGCTCCCCCACCCGATCTGCCGCCCATCGAGACCCTGGACAGGAATTCCGACTATTCCGCCTTTCTCAAGGCGGGCGTACCGGCGGACATCCGCGACGCCGCTCTGCAAAAGCTGTGGGCCAGCGATTCCAGCCTGATGGCCCCTGAAATCATGGATCTGCACATGGGTGATTACACCAGCCCGGTGGCCGAGGTGGTCAAGACCGCCTGGCGTCTGGGCAAAGGCGTCCTCGACGCCGCGGAACTGGCCGCCGAGGGAGAGGCCGGCGACCAGCAGGGCGATGCGCCCCCTCCCGCCGGGTCCGATGCGGATATATGCTAATTTATGTTTTCACTACAATCATAAATTATTTTTTGTAATTTTCAGCATGAGCCAACAATGCAGACCAACTGCAGAAATAGGCACGCTGCATTGCAGCAATAAAAAAGCGGATAACAAGTATAGAAAACCAGACATCAACTCCCGATCTCCTTGACTGGTAACACCAATTCCAGGATGATCCATTGGTCGATTGATAATCGACCAATGCTTCGGCAAATGACCGGGGCCACGGGAGGAAAGATGAGGGCAGTGACGGCTCACCAAGGCATCGCCGAGGATGATTTTCTGCGGGCGCGTTTCTACGGCCTGATGGCGGCCCTGCTGGCCGCGCCGCCGCCCGAGGATCTGCTGCGCCGGCTCGGCTGCCTGTCTTCGGATCCCACCCCCCTGGGCGTCGCGCTGGGAGAACTGGCCGAATTGGCCAAAGTCACCGATGCCGACGGCGCCGCGACGGAATTCGCCACGCTGTTCATCGGCGTCACCGGCGGCGAGCTGATTCCTTACGGCTCGTGGTATCTCACCGGTTTCCTCAACGAAAAGCCCCTGGCCGAATTGCGCCAGGACATGCTCCGCCTCGGCATCGAGCGCTCGCCCGGAATATCCGAGCCCGAGGATCATGCCGCCTCGCTGTGCGAGATGATGCAGGGCCTGATCACCGGCCTGTTCGATCAGCCCCTGCCGCTGCCCGCCCAGAAGGCGTTCTTCCAGGCTCATGTGGAAAGCTGGATGCCCCGTTTCCTGACCGACCTTGAAAATGCCTCGTCCGCCCGGTTCTACCGGGCCGTGGGCCGGATCGGCCGCGTGTTCCTGAATATCGAAACCCAGGCCTTCGAGATGGTGGATTGATGGCCTTATGGCCTTCGCCATGACGGTGGATTGATGGAGAGAGAGATGACCGAGAACAATGATTCCCTCGCCCCCTCCCCCAGCCCGGTAAGCCGCCGGGATCTGTTGCGCGGCCTGGGGGTCGGTGCCGGCGCCGCCGGTGTGGCCGCCCTGGGCGTGACCGCCACCAAGGCCGACGCCGCCGCCGCCACCCAGTCGGCCAATGGCGCCGGTTACCAGGAAACCGAACACGTCCGGCGCGCTTACGAAGCCGCCGGCTTCTGACATCGGGGAGGCTAACATGCTGATCAAGAAGCGCGACGGCGAAGCCCGTAAATCGGCCCTGTCGGACTCCCTATCCTCGGTCATCGGCGGCGCCATGGACCGCCGCGCCTTTCTGCGCCGCTCGGGACTGGCCGCCGGTGGCGCCGCCCTGGTCGGCGGCGTGACGGCGGGAACGGTGCGCAAGGCCGAGGCCGTGCCCCAGGCGCCCGATGCCAAGACCGAGGTCAAGAAGGCCATCTGCACCCATTGCTCGGTGGGCTGCACGGTCAATGCCGAGATTTCCAACGGCGTCTGGATCGGCCAGGAACCGGCCTTCGACAGCCCGCTCAACCTGGGCAGCCATTGCGCCAAGGGAGCGGCGGTGCGCGAGCACGCCCATGGCGACCGCCGCCTCAAATATCCCATGAAGCTGGAGGGCGGAAAGTACAAGCGCATCTCCTGGGAACAGGCCATCACCGAGGTGGGCGACCGCCTGCTCAAGATCAGGGAGGGCGCCGGGCCGGACTCGGTCTACTGGCTGGGCTCGGCCAAGTTCTCCAACGAGCAGGCCTACCTGATGCGCAAGTTCGCGGCGCTGTGGGGCACCAACAACGTCGACCATCAGGCCCGAATCTGTCACTCCACCACCGTCGCCGGCGTCGCCCAGACCTGGGGCTACGGCGCCATGACCAATTCCTACAACGACATCCACAATTCCAAGGCCATGTTCTTCATCGGCTCCAACGCCGCCGAAGCCCATCCCGTGGCCATGCTCCACATCCTCAAGGCCAAGGAGCAGAACAAGGCGCCGCTGATCGTCTGCGACCCCCGCTTCACCCGCACCGCCGCCCATGCCGACGAATATGTGCGCATGCGCCCCGGCACCGATGTGCCGCTGATCTGGGGCATCATGTGGCACATCTTCGAGAATGGCTGGGAAGACAAGGAATTCATCCGCAAGCGCGTCTGGGGCATGGATCAGGTCAAGGCCGAAGTGGCCAAGTGGAACCCGGAGGAGACCGAGCGGGTCACCGGCGTGCCCGGCGCCCAGTTGAAGCGCATCGCCCAGATTCTCGCCACCCACAAGCCCGGCACCGTGGTGTGGTGCATGGGCGGCACCCAGCATACCGTCGGCAATGCCAATGTCCGGGCCTATTGCAACCTGCAGCTGGCCCTGGGCAATGTGGGCGTGGCCGGTGGCGGCACCAACATCTTCCGCGGCCACGACAACGTCCAGGGCGCTACCGACATGGGCCTGGATGTCACCACCCTGCCGGCCTATTACGGCCTCGCAGCCCCCGCCTGGAAGCACTGGGCGCGCGTATGGGGCCTGGATTACGACTGGATCAAGGGCCGCTTCAAGACCCCCGAACTGATGGAAGCCCCCGGCATCCCGGTGTCGCGCTGGTATGACGGCGTCAACGAGGCCAAGGAAAACATCGCCCAGCCCGAGCCCATCAAGGCCATGGTCTATTGGGGCCACGCCCCCAATTCCCAGACCCGCCAGCCCGAGTTGAAGAAGGCCATGGAGAAGCTCGACACCCTGGTCATCATCGACCCCTACCCCACCATCTCGTCGGTGCTGCACGACCGTACCGACGGCGTCTATCTGCTGCCCGCCGCCACCCAGTTCGAGGTGGACGGCTCGCGCACCGCCTCCAACCGCTCGATCCAATGGAGCGAGCGGGTGATCAAGCCCATGTTCGAGTGCAAGGGCGATCACGAGATCATGTACCTGTTCGCCAAGAAATTCGGCTACGCCGCCGAACTGACCAAGAATATCAAGGTCGAGGGCGAGGTTCCGCTGATTGAGGACATCCTGCGCGAGATCAACAAGGGGGCCTGGACCATCGCCTATACCGGCCAGTCGCCCGAGCGCCTCAAGGCCCACATGGCCAACCAGTAGACCTTCGACAAGACCACCCTGCGCGCCGTGGGCGGGCCTTGCGACGGCGATTATTACGGCCTGCCCTGGCCGTGCTGGGGCAGCCCCGAGGCCAAGCATCCCGGCACTCCCAACCTCTACGACACCTCCAAGCCGGTGAAGGATGGCGGTCTCAATTTCCGCGCCCTCTTCCCCGAATACAAGGGCGAGAGCCTGCTGGCCACGGATTCCTGGCCCGAGGGGTCGGAGCTGCCCGCCGGCCATCCCGGCTTTACCTACGGCATGCTGAAGAAGCTGGGCTGGGACAAGGATCTCAGCGCCGACGAACTGGCGATGATCCAGAAGATCGGCGGCGAAAAGGCCGACGACGTGGCCTGGACCATCGATATGTCGGGCGGCATCCAGAGGGTCGCCGTCCTGCACGGCGCCGCGCCCTTCGGCAACGGCAAGGCCCGCGCCGTGGTGTGGAACTTCCCCGATCCGGTGCCGCAGCACCGAGAACCGCTCTATACGCCAAGGCGCGATCTGGTGGAGAAATACCCCACCCACGCCGACAAGAAGAAGGTCAAGGCCAGGATCACCGAACGGGTGGGACGCGGCGTGGCCTTCATGCCCTTCCATTTCGGCGGCTGGTTCCAGGGCAAGGATCTGCGCAGCAAATACCCGGAAGGAGCGTCGCCCATCGTACTGGGTGAAAGCACCAACACCGCCCAGACCTATGGCTATGATTCGGTGACGGCCATGCAGGAGACGAAAGTCACCCTGTGCCGCATCGAGAAATTCACGGCGTAAGGAGGAGATAGGCCATGGCCCGCATGAAATTCCTCTGTGACGCCGAACGCTGCATCCATTGCAGCGGCTGCGTCACCGCCTGCAAGAACGAGCACGAGGTGCCCTGGGGCATCAATCGCCGCCGCGTGGTGACGCTGAACGACGGCAAGCCGGGACAGCGCTCCCTGTCGGTGGCCTGCATGCATTGCTCGGACGCGCCGTGCATGGCCGTCTGTCCGGTGGATTGCTTCTATCAGACCGGCGACGGCATCGTGCTGCACAACAAGGATCTGTGCATCGGCTGCGGCTATTGCTTCTACGCCTGTCCGTTCGGGGCGCCGCAATACCCGTCCACCGGCAATTTCGGCGGGCGCGGCAAGATGGACAAGTGCACCTTCTGCGCCGGCGGCCCCGAGGCCGACCATTCCAAGGCCGAATTGGAAAAGTACGGCCGCAACCGCATCGCCGAGGGCAAGCTGCCGCTCTGCGCCGAGATGTGCGCCACCAAGGCCCTGCTGGCCGGCGATGGCGACATGGTATCGACCATCTACCGCGAGCGCGTCATGGCCCGCGGCTTCGGCTCGGGCGCGGCGGGCTGGGGTCAGGCCTACGGCAAGAAGGGCTGAGGTCATGAAAGCCCTCACCGCCCTCATAGGCCTGGCTCTGCTGACCGGCTGCACCGCCAACGAGAAGGCGCGGCCGGTCAAGCTGGACAAGGGCACTTATATGGGCCTGCGCGATGGCGAGATCGCCGCCCCCACCCGCCTGGCCCTGGCCCAAAGGATAGCGGGCCAGATCGGCGGGACGGTCAGGCTGGCAACCGACGGTCCGGCTACCAATATGCCCATGGGTGAGGCGGTTCCTTCGGGGCGCGTCACCGGGCAGAATTATTGAGGGGAGGCACTGGGATGCGGCTCGCCATAATCCTCGCGACCCTGTTGATCGCCATCATCACGGGACCGGCACCGCTCCGGGCCGAGACCAGCGACGGCGATATCCCCAGTGCCGCCCGCTCGGATCAGGTCACCCTGCCCGACACCTGGCGCGCCATTCGCCAGGGTGAAGCCGGCTATATCGGCGGCCAGCCCGCCTCACGCGGGCAATTGATCCAATCCGAGGGCGAAGCCTGGCGGGCGGCGCGCAACGGCAAGCTGGCGGTCTGGGCCGGATGGCTGCTGATCGGCGTCACCGCCGCCATCGCCGCCTTCTACGTCATCCGCGGCAAGATCAAGATGGAGGGCGGCCCCTCGGGTCGCCTGATCCTGCGCTTTACCAAGGTCGAACGCATCGGCCATTGGCTGACCGCCGGATCGTTCCTGGTCCTGGGGGTAACCGGCCTCAACAACCTGTTCGGGCGCTGGGTTCTGGAACCGGTGCTGGGCAAGACCCTGTTTTCGTGGCTGACCTGGGCCGGCAAGTGGCTGCACAACATCAGCGGCTTCTTCTTCATGGCCGGGCTGGTGGTGATCTTCTGGCTGTGGGCCAAGGACAATCTGTGGGACCGCTATGATTGGGGCTGGATCAAGGGCGGCGGCGGCTTGCTCAAGGAAGGCGTGCACCCGCCCGCCGCCAAGTTCAATTTCGGCCAGAAGACTCAGTTCTGGATGGTGATCCTGGTGGGAACCCTGGTGTCGTCCACGGGGCTGAACCTGCTGTACCCCTTCACCTTGGGCGATATCCACGCCATGCAGGTGATGCAATTGATCCATGCCGCCCTGGCGGTGGTGATGGTCCTGTTCATCCTGGGCCATATCTATATCGGCACCATCGGCATGGAAGGCGCCTCCACCGCCGTCACCACCGGCTATGTGGACCGGGAATGGGCGCGCGAGCACCATGCCGTCTGGGTCGAAGAGGTGGAAAAGAACGAGCCGAAGGCGGCGGAGTGAGGTTTCCGCCCTCAGCCCTTGGGCTTATGCCTCGTCAGGTCGTCGGGCCACAGCGCGCTCGGATTAAGCATATCGCGGCCCGGTTCCGGCGTGCTCAGCGGCTGGCAAGGCACCATGGAGGTCAGCGCCCGCCGGGCCAGTTGCTGATAGGCCTCGGTACCCCTGGTCTTGCGGGCGATCTCCTCCGCACTCAACTCACGCAGAATCTTGGCGGGTAGTCCGGCCACCAGCGTATTGGGCGGAATCTTGAAGCCCGCCGGGACGAAGGCCATGGCGGCGATGATGGAATTCTCCCCCACCTCGGCCCCGTCATAGATGGAACTGGCCATGCCCACCAGGGCGTTGCGGCCGATGCGGCAGCCATGCACCACGGCGGCATGGCCGATATGGCCGTAATCCTCGATCATGGTGTGAAAGCCGGGCGTTCCGTGCAGGATGCAATTGTCCTGGACGTTGACGCCGGCACCGATGATCACGCTGGAGAAATCCGCCCTCAAGGACGCGCCCGGCCCGATGAAGCAGCCGGGGCCGATCCGCACGTCGCCGATCAGCACGGCGGTGGGATGGACATAGGAGGTGGGGTCCACCACCGGCACCATGCCCTCGAACGAATAGCAAAGGCCGCTCATGGACTCCTCCGGTGGGCGTCGAACACGGCCCTGACAGTGTCGGGAATGGGAACCGGCTTTTGGCTGGTCCGATCGACGAAGACGTGAACCCAATGCCCCTCGGCGGCGGCCTCGTCCTGTCCTTCCTCGAACAGGGCCAGGCCGTAGCGGGCGCTGGTGCGGCCCATATGGTCGATGCGGATCCCCGCCACCACTTGACCAGGATAGGAGAGTGGCCGCAGGAAGCGGCACTGGCTTTCCGCGGCGAAGGTGATGACCGGCGCGTTGAGCAGATCCATGGCGCAGGGGCCGTTGAGAAACGCCACCACCACATGCTCGAAAAAGCGCTGATAGATGACGTTGTTCAGATGCCCGAACATGTCGTTGTCCGACCAGCGGGTCTGGATCTCGACCTTGAAGGGGTAGTCGGCCTGCCGGGAAATCTCTTTCTTATGGCTCATTGGGCCGTCCATCCCCCGTCCATGCTGATGCTGCCGCCGGTCATGTTGGCGGCGGCGCCCGAGCACAGGAACACCGCCAGTTCGCCGATCTGCTCCGGTGTGGTGAACGCCTTGGACGGCTGCTTTTCCGCCAGCAGGTCGCGCCCCGCCTGCTCCACCGGCACGCCCTGGGCCTGGGCGCGGGCGTCGATCTGCTTTTGCACCAAAGGCGTCAAAACCCAGCCCGGACAGATGGCGTTGCAGGTGATGTCCAGCTCGGCGGTTTCCAGCCCGACCACCTTGGTCAGGCCGAGAACCCCATGCTTGGAAGCCACATAGGCGGATTTGTTGATCGAGGCCACCTGGCCATGGGCCGAGGCGATATTGATGATCCGCCCCCAGCCGCGCGCCTTCATTCCCGGCAAGGCGGCGCGGATGCCCTGGAACACGGCGGTCAGATTAAGGGCGATGACCGCGTCCCAGCGCTCCAGCGGAAAATCCTCGACCGCCGCCACATGCTGGATGCCGGCATTGTTGACCAGAATATCGAGGCGGCCCAGCCGGGCCTCGGCATCGCGGACCAGGGCTCCGGCACCGTCGGACTGGGCCAGATCAGCGCCATTGTAGAGAACCCTGACGCCGAACTCCCGCTCGAGATCTGCCCGCATCGTCTCGATTTCGGCGGCGTCGCCAAAGCCGTTGAGCATGATGGACACGCCCTTGGCCGCCAGGGCGCGGGCGATGCCCAGGCCGATGCCGCTGGTCGATCCGCTGATCAGGGCGGCTTTTCCATTGAACATATTCGTTCCTCCACTGATCGGTCTTAGCAAGCCTTAAAGGCGCAAACAAGTACCGATTTACCGCTTGAAGAAAGCTTCCGCGCCGGCCTTGACCGCTTTCTTTTTGGCGATGTCGGCCTTGACCCGCACGATCTCTGCCTCCAATTCGGCGATGTACTCGCCAAGCTCGTCGATGGACAAGGGATCGAGGTTGCGTAACGAGGCCGCCTTCTTGCGCGGTTCCAGGTCGTCGGTATCCATGGGGCGTTCCTCTCTTGCCACGGGAGGTCGAACGTACCAGATTGGCACCCTCATCGACAGACCGGGGAAAAGCGGATGTTGCCCGAGACCATGACCTGTATCGAGATTTCCCAGCCCGGCGGCCCCGAGGTTCTCAGGCCCGCCGTCAGGCCCTTGCCGCAACCCAAGGCCGGGGAAGTGCTGATCAAGGTCGCGGCGGCCGGCATCAACCGCCCCGACGTGCTTCAACGCCAGGGTGCCTATCCGGCGCCACCCGGCGCCTCCGACCTGCCCGGACTGGAAGTGTCGGGCTCCATTGTCGCCCTGGGCGATGGCATTTCCTCCCCCGCCATCGGTGCCGAGATCTGCGCCCTGGTTCCCGGCGGCGGCTATGCCGAGTATTGCACCGTGGACGCGCGCCTGTGCCTGCCGATCCCCAAAGGCTACGACATGGTTCACGCCGCCGCTTTGCCCGAGACCTTCTTCACCGTCTGGCACAACGTGGTCGAGCGCGGCCAGTTGAAGGCCGGCGAGCGCTTCCTGGTCCATGGCGGTGCCGGCGGCATCGGCACCACCGCCATCCAGTTGGCCAAGGCTCTGGGCGCCACAATCTTCGCCACCGCGTCTCCATCGCATTCCTCAGGGGTAGCAGCGCCGAGATCAACCTGATGCCGGTGATGCTCAAGCGCCTGACCCTGACCGGCTCGACGCTTCGCCCCCAATCCAACGATGCCAAGGCCCGCATGGCCAAGGGATTGGCCGAGACGGTGTGGCCGCTGCTGGACCAGGGACGGATCGGGCCGGTGATTCACGCCACCTTCCCCCTGGCCGAGGCCGCCGCCGCCCATGCCCTGATGGAAAGCAACGCCCATATCGGCAAGATCATCCTCCAGGTTTGACCAAAGCCGAGAACGACCATATAACTAGCGACGCGCTTTTCGGAGCGCCAGCGCCCGCGGCGCGACCCCAGTGGTCCCCCGGGCATTTCGGAACAGTTTCGCGGGGGTTGTTCCCGCCCCGTCCCGGGCGGACGGAGGGGAACAGCACCGTATCAGGAGGTTTCATGGCTCTGCCGCTCATGCCCAAGGCGACCGCCGTCTGGCTGGTCGAGAATACCGCGCTCACCTTCGAGCAGGTCGCCGATTTCTGCGGTCTGCATCCGCTCGAGGTCCAGGCCATCGCCGACGGCGAAGTGGCTGCCGGCATCGTCGGTCTTGATCCCGTCGCCAACAGTCAGGTCACCCGCGCCGAGATCGAGCGCTGCGAGGCGGATTGCGACGGCCGTCTCAAGCTGACCGTCACCGACATTCCCCAGCCGCGCGCCAAGCAAAAGGGCGCCCGCTACACGCCGGTGTCCAAGCGCCAGGACCGTCCCGACGCCATCGCCTGGCTGATCAAGCACCATCCCGAATTGTCGGATGCCGCCATCTCCAAGCTGATCGGCACCACCAAGCCGACCATCCAGTCGGTGCGCGACAAATCCCATTGGAACGCCGCCAACATCAAGCCGCGCAATCCGGTGACCTTGGGCATGTGCACGGAAGCGGAACTGGAGAAGATCGTGGCCCTGTCCGGCCGCTCGCGCTCGGTCGTTCATGACGAAGAGCCGGTGGCCGCTATGGACGAGCCCGCCGCGGAGGAGTAAGCCCCGGCGCGTATGAACTGCGTGACGCCCGCCCTCACCGGCGGGCGTTTTGCTATTTGGCGCCGGTTCCCTTGCGGGCGTCGGTCTCGCTGCCGTCGTCGAAGATATTGAAGAGGTTGCGCAGGAATCCCGGGGTCAGGGCGGAAAGCGGATTGACCGTCACCGACGGATTATCCGTCGGCCCCTTCATGGAATAATTGAAGGCGATGATGCCGCCGCCCTTCTCGCCCCCGGTGACCAGCCAGCCCAGCACGGGAATATTGCCCAACACCGAATTCAGGGCATAGGCGGGAACCACGGTGCCTTCCATGGCCATGCGGGAATGGTCGATATCGATCTGGCCCTTGGCGGTCAGGCCCAGGGCCGGTCCCCAGGCCCGGACGTCGTGAACCGTCACCAGCCCGTCAGTCAGCACAAAGGGCGCCTCAAGGGAGGAAAAGCTCACCCCCTCGCCCTGCAGCACGTCAAGGACACCGGTCAAGGCCGCCACGGTCAGCAGGCGCGCCAGCACCGGGGCATTGCGGACGTGATAGTCCGAAACCTTGATGGTTCCAAGATAGGGCTGGTCCTTGCGTGAATCATCGATATGGCCGTCGATACTGAGGTCTCCTCCCATCAGATCGCCGTAAATGTCGAAGGTCCGCATCACCGCTCCGGCATCATCGGAACTGGCGGTGAAGTTGCGCCGCCTGGCCCCGGCCTGCTGCTGCAGGCTGGCGGTGAAGCTCTTGCCGGCCCCCAGACCACCCTTGACGTGGATCTGGCGCCAATCCTCCGCATCCCTTTGGAGGGTGGCGCTGGCATTGGTCAGCGCCCCTTTCTCCGACACCCACATGGACTTGGCATTGGCGCTGACGCTCATGGCCGGCGGCTTGTCGGTCTCGTCCTTCTTCTGGCCCGCCTTGGCGGACTCGTCCCGGCTGATGAGGGGTTCGGCATCGAAACTGGCGCCCTTGAAGACGATGTCCAGACCAGCCTTGTCGGGCCGGATGGCAATGGAACCCTCGCCATTGGTGCGCGCGTAGATCAGGCGGGAGAAATCCACCTTGCGCGCCAAGCCTTCGGGAGAGAAGGCCACCGAACCGCGCACATCCATGTCGCCCGAAGTCACGGCGAAGCGCGGTACCGAAGCGATCAGACGGCGGTCGAGCTTGACCAGCACCTCGGCGCTGCCCGGCTTGTCCACGGCCTTGACCCAACCCAGGCCAGGCAATTCCATGCGTGAGGCGGCCAGGTCGACCTTGGCGTCGATCTCGCCCTTGCCGCCATCGGAGAAGGTGGCGGTGACTTCGGCGCCCACGGGTCCGGCGATGAAGGGCGCCACGAAGGGAACGCCGTCCAGCCCCAGCAGCTTACGCTGATCCTCGGTCACCGCCGGGGCCTTTAGATAATAGCGCGAGCGGAACGCGGTTCCCTTGGAGAAATTCTCACGCCAGGACAACTGGCCGGGAATGGTGGCCAGCACCACCGGACCGGTCGCATCCAGCCCCTTGGCGTCCACATCCAGATCCAGAATTCCGTCCGAGAGGTCGAGTCCCATCATCACCTTGGGGATGCTGACATTCTTCACCGTCGCATGGGCCTTGATGCCCACGTCGTCCAGGCGCAGGGATTTCAACAGCGGGAACTTGAGACGAACCTTGGCCAAAGCATCGCCGCCGACCTTGCTCGGATCGATCCCCAGGGCACGGGCATAGCGCAGCGGCGGATTATCGATCAGCTTCAAGGCATCGGTGGCCGGGCCGGCGATCACCAGCTCGATATCGGCGAACTGATCGTCCTTGTCCAGGCCGGTAAAGACGATTGAGCCCTCCTTGAGGCGCAGCCCATAGACCTCGCCGCCATTGAGCGCGATGCGGAAACTGTTGGTGTCGAAGGTACAGACGCCAAGCGTATTGTGGGCCACCGGCATGGGATGCAGGTAATCGACCGTCACGCCGTCAGGGCGGATCTCGCCGCCCAGATGATCGACGATCACATCGTCGAAATGACCCGAAGGCGAGCGGGCCGACAACAAGATGGTGGCCTCGCGCACCATGCCCTTGGACAGATTGGGAATCACCCAGTCGCGGGCATTCTGCGCCAATCCGTTGGGCCATAATTCATGGACCTGATCCACGGGAACATCGCGCAGCGCCCCCTCGGCCTTGATGGAGGTCTCGCCGCCCATCCCGTCCACCACCGCCGCCAGGGACAAGGTCGGCCCGCCCAGATCGAGCCGCGCCTCGGTCAAGTCCAGGCGGGTCATGCCCTTACCCAACTCACCCCGCAACATGGCTGAAATCACCGGATGCGTGGAATTGAAAGGGGCCGGCAGTTCCAGCTTGCCCGCCCCTCCGGCCAGATCGAAAGCAAGAGTGTCCAGAATCCCATCGCCGCCGAATCGGACCCGGACACTGCCGGCCAGCGGCATGTCGACCACCCCCAGATGGACCGCAGGGCCGCCAAACCGGGCCAGAACCGCCGGACGGATAGCGGTCAGGCGCATTTCGGCATCCACGGCGCCATCACTCTTGGCATAGGTGGCGTCAAGGGTGATCCTGCCTATTTCCCCGGCCAGATCCAGAGGCAGCTTGCCGGTGGCGCGGATACCGGCGGTAACGCGGCGGACGATCAACTCGGCGTCGGGGGCGTGCCAGTTGGTCCCCTTTCCCCGATCCTCGATCAAGATATCGGCGTTGCGGATGGCAAAAGATTGCAGCGAGCGGCCCGGCTTGGCCGGATCGGGAGCCCCCAGCAGGGCGTCCTTGATCTGCGCAATCACCAATCCGGCATCCGTATCGGTGTCGCTCCCCGTACCGCCGATCCCCAGCTGGAACACCCCCGAGGCGTCACGGACCAGATGCAGACGGGGGCCGTACAGCCGGATGGAATTGGGCGCCAGCACGCCATGGAGCAAGGCACGGCCGCTCAACGTCAGGGCCATGTCGGGAATGGAGGCGATGGGATTGTCGTTGCCGGAGACATAGGCCCGCACATTGCGGACATGGAACTCGAGCATCCGGTCGCCTTCGCCCCGGTCGAGAACCGTGGAATCCAGCCGTACCGACACGGAACCGTCCTTGGAGGTCAGGGCGGTTTCGATATAGGGGGTGAGAAACTCAAGGGAAACCGGGCCGCTGGACAATCGCCAAGCCACCAACGGCACCAAGATCAACAGGCCCGCGAGGGCGGCCCCGAGAAGCTGGAACAGACTCCTAACGGCGCCGTGTACCACTCGAACCGATCTCCATGCGTGCTTGACCCTTGATCCCGTATTCCTCAGTGTGAAGTGACCACAACATTTGGGGCCGCACAAGGTGAGTTTTCCCTTAGATCCACGTTTCTTTCCCGGTGTTGCAGATGAGAATCGCGCCCGGGTCGGTTTGGCCCGCTGGCTGGAAGCTGCCGACGCACTGGAGGATGCCGAATTAGCCACCTTCATGCGCGCCTTGCCCGCGGAAAAAGGAATGGGCGGCCTATTACGCGGAATCTTCGCCAACTCGCCCTTCCTGACCCATTGCCTGGAGAAGGAACCGGCCTTTCTGCGCCACGCTATCGAGGTCGGTCCCGATGCCGCCTTCGACCAGTTGATGGACCACCTGGCGGCGGATCTGCGGGCCGAGACCGACATCAACCGCCTGATGTCGGTGCTGCGGCAGGCCAAGCGGCGCGCCTCGCTGCTGGCCGCCTTGGCCGATCTGGGCGGAGCCTGGCCCTTGGAAAAGGTCACCGGATCGCTGTCGCGGCTGGCCGAGACCGCCATCCGCCTGTCCCTGGCCTTCCTGCTGCGCCGCGAGGCCGAGCGCGGCACCCTTACTCTGGCTCACCCCGAAGATCCCGAGACCGGCTCCGGGGTGATCGTGCTGGGCATGGGCAAGCTTGGCGCCCGCGAACTGAATTACTCCAGCGACATCGATCTGATCGTCTTCTACGACCACGAGAAGCTGGTCTATACCGGCAAGCGCTCGGTCCAGGAATGCATCATCGGCCTGACCAAGGAACTGGTGCGCATCCTCGACGAGCGCACCGCCGATGGCTACGTCTTCCGCACCGATCTGCG
>JACQAD010000215.1 GCA_016195125.1 Magnetospirillum sp. | reverse complement strand
CTCTTCCCCGACTCCTCGGGCCGGAGCCTCAAGCAGTGGCTCGAATCCGGGCGCGTCGAGGTCAACGGGCGCGTCGCAAGGGATGGCCGCGCCGTGGTTCGCGATTTCTCCATACGGGTGCCCAAGGGGCGCATCTTCGGCTTTCTCGGCCCCAACGGCTCGGGCAAGACCACCACCATCCGCATGCTGTGCGGGCTCTTGACTCCCGATGGCGGCAGCGGCACCTGCCTGGGTCTGGATATCCGCAGCAAGGCGGCGGAGATCAAGCGCCGGGTCGGCTATATGACCCAGCGCTTTTCCTTCTATGAAGACCTGACCATCGCCGAGAACCTGGATTTCGTCGCCAGAGTCTACGATCTCGACCGCCGCCGCCAAAGGGTCAGCGAGGCGCTGGAGCAATTGGGACTGATCCACCGCCGCGACCAATTGGCCGGCACCTTGTCGGGGGGCTGGAAGCAGCGTCTGGCCCTGGCCGCCTGCGTCCTGCACGAGCCCGAGCTGCTGCTGCTGGACGAGCCCACCGCCGGCGTCGATCCCAAGGCGCGGCGCGACTTCTGGGACCATATCCACACCCTGGCGGCGGGCGGCATGACCGTGCTGGTCAGCACCCATTACATGGACGAGGCCGAGCGCTGCCACGAGATCAGCTATCTGGCCTATGGACGCCTGATGGTGCGCGGCACCGTGCCCGAGGTGATCCGGGGCTCGGGTCTGGTCACCTGGCTGGTGGAGGGCGACGGCGCCGACCGGCTGGCGGGCAAGATGAGCGGGCGTCCCGGCATCGCCATGGCGGTGCCCTTCGGCAATGCCCTGCATGTGAGCGGCACCGACGAGGCGGCGCTGGCGGCGGCCATCGCGCCATGGCGCCAGGATGCCTCGCTGTCCTGGAGCCGCACCGAGCCCAGCCTGGAGGATGTCTTCATCCATCTGATGGGCCAGGCCGAGGACAATTACCAATGAGCCTTTCCGGCCTGTCCTGGTCGCGCCTGATGGCGGTGATGGTCAAGGAGATCATCCAGATGCGCCGCGACCGCCTGACCTTCGCCATGATGGTCGGCGTGCCGCTGCTGCAATTGCTGCTGTTCGGCTATGCCATCAATTCCGATCCCAAGACCCTGCCGACCATGGTCAATGCCGAGGAGAGCGGGCCGTTCTCCCGCGCGTTGGTGGCGGGGCTGGCCAATTCCTCGTACTTCCACATGGTCGGCGAGATCCATTCCGAGGCCGAGGCCGAACAGGCGCTGGCCACCGGTGACGCCGCTTTCGTGGTGACCATTCCCGCCGGATTCGAAAAAGCGCTGGTGCGCGGCGAGCGACCGGCGATCCTGCTGGAGGCCGACGCCACCGATCCGGCGGCGGCCAGCAATGCGGTGGCGGCGGCCACCGGGCTGGTGCGGACCGTGTTCGATTCCGAGCTGACCGGGCCTTTGTCAAAACTGCGCGGTCAAGGTGATCCCGTCGAATTGCGCATCCATCGCCGCTACAATCCCGAGGGAATCACCCAATACAACATCGTTCCCGGCCTGATGGGGGTGATCCTGACCATGACCATGGTGATGATGACCGCCCTGGCGGTGACGCGTGAGCGCGAGCGCGGCACCATGGAGAATCTGCTGGCCATGCCGGTGCGGCCCGCCGAGGTGATGGTCGGTAAGATCCTGCCCTATATCGTGGTCGGCTATGTCCAGGTGGTGGTGATCGTCGCCGCCGCCCGCTGGCTGTTCGGAGTGCCGGTGGTGGGCAGTCTGTCGCTGCTGTCGGTGGCGCTTTTGATCTTCATCGCCTCCAACCTGACGGTGGGGTTCACCTTCTCCACCGTGGCCAAGAACCAGCTGCAGGCCA
This sequence comes from Magnetospirillum sp., assembly GCA_016195125.1. Lineage (GTDB taxonomy): Bacteria > Pseudomonadota > Alphaproteobacteria > Rhodospirillales > Magnetospirillaceae > Phaeospirillum. The sequence goes on along the minus strand of JACQAD010000215.1, from coordinate 13,362 downwards.
TGCAGATGTCGTTCTTCTTCTTCCTGCCCTCGATCCTGCTGTCGGGCTTCATGTTCCCGTTCCGGGGCATGCCGGTCTGGGCGCAATGGGTGGGTGAGGTCTTTCCGCTGACCCATTTCCTGCGGGTGGTGCGCGGCATCCTGCTCAAGGGTAACGGCGTGGCCGAGATCTGGCCCGAGATGTGGCCGATCATCGCCTTCGTGGCCCTGAGCGCCCTGTTGGCCTTGAAGCGCTACCGCGAGACGTTGGATTAGCCTTATTTCACCTTGCTGACATAGGCGTTGACCTCGGCGCTGAGCGCTTCCACCACCTTGGTCAGGCTGCGCGCGCTCCAGATGACGCGGACGGTGCCGCCGCAGGCCTGGGCCGAGGATTGGGAGAGGTGGGCGACGTTGTCCGAGACTTCGGCGGCCTTGACCGCCACTTCGTCGATATGGGCGGAGATGTCGCGGGTGACCGCTTCCTGCTCCTGCACGGCGCTGGCGATGGTGGCGGAGATGTGGTCGATGCTGCGGATGGTCTCGACCACGCCCTCGACCCCGGCGGCGGCGGAACGGGCGGCGTCCTGGACGGCGCCCACCTGACGCGAGATGTCCTCGGTGGCCTTGGCGGTCTGGTTGGCCAGATGCTTGACCTCGTTGGCGACGACCGCAAACCCTTTACCGGCGTCACCGGCGCGGGCCGCCTCGATGGTGGCGTTGAGCGCCAGCAGGTTGGTCTGGGCGGCGATGTCGTTGATCAGCTGCACCACCACGCCGATCTGGCTGACCGATTCGGCCAGTCCGGTCATGTTCTCCACGGTCTGGCCGATATCGGCGACGGCGGTCTGGGCCACATGGGCCGATTGGGTGACCTGCAGGGCAATCTCGTTGATGGCGCCGGCCAACTGGCGGGTGGAGTCGGAGACCGCGGCGGCCAGATGGGTGGTGGTTTCGGCCGCCTCGCCCACATTGATGGAGCGGCCGCCGGCGCTTTCAGAGCGTGCCGCCATGGTCTGGGCGGTCTGGCCGATGCCCTTGGTGGCCGACGAGACCTGCGACACCATGGCATGGACCGATTGCTCGAAGGTCTTGGTCTGCTGGTCGCGGGCTTCCATGTCGCCCAGCACCTTGTTGATCAGCTCGGCATAGGTGCGGTAATCGCCGCGCAGGCCCTGGGGCGGGATGTAGCGGAAGTATTCCTTGGCGCCGGCGCGCTTCATGGCGGCGCCGGTATCCTTGGCGAATTCCTCAGTGAGATCGAGCACATGGTTGAGGCCGTTGAGCAGCCGGCCCAGTTCGTCCTTGCGGCCGATGCGGATGACACGGACGTTGAGGTCGCCCTGGGCGGCCTCGCCGGCGACGATGGCGGCGCGCTCGATCAGTCCCAGGATGGACCCGACCTCGCGGAAGGCGGAGAGCGAAACCGCCAGCAAGGCGATGACGGAAACGGCCAGGATGATCAGGGCGGTGGTCGCGAAACCGCCGCCATCGGCGATTGCGGAGATGCGCCAGATTGAGGCCAGGGCGACGATGACGATGACGGCCACCGTGATGGCGACTAGGGTGGCGACCTTGGTGGTGGCACTGCGGAGCGAGGGATTGGACATCGGGCTTGCTCCTAGCGGCTGACGGTCATGACCAGACGGTCATAGCTGTCGAAACCCAGATCGCCCACGGTCTTGACCAGGGCGGCGAAGGATTGGTCCAGTCCGGCCTTGCGGTCGGCGGCGCCGTTCTCGATGCCCAGCAGGGTTTCATAGAGCGGCTTGACGATGGCCAGGGCCTCGGCCTTGGGGACTCGACGGTTGGAGTGATAGCCCACCAGCCCGCCGGATTTGTCGTAGCAGGGCGTCACATGGGCGAACACCCAGTAATGGTCGCCATTGCGGGCGCGGTTGATGACGTAGGCGAACACCTCGTGCCCGCCGGCGATGCGGTCCCACAGGAACTTGAAGACGCAGCGCGGCATGGCCGGATGGCGCAGGATCGAGTGCGGCGCGCCCAGAAGGTCTTCCTCGGTATAGCCGCTGATGCCGATGAAGACATCGTTGGCATAGGTGATTTTCCCGGTCAGGTCGGTCTTGGAGACGATGACGTCGTCCCATTGGAAGGTGCGTTCCACATTCGTCAGCGACCGGTCGATTGCCATGACAGAGCCTTCCCGACTTTTAGACCAGGGTTAAAGGTAAGACTGACCGCGGGCAGAGTCACCCATGTCAGACTGTAGCGCAGTATGACGAAAGTGTGTCGGGACGCCGATCCTGTCAATCGGCATGAATTCCCCTACCGATAACAGGGGCTTGGGGGTGGCTAAAGTTCCTTCAGGCCGGCGGCGACCCGGCGGATATGGGCGCGGGTCTCGGCCTCGGCGGTGTCGCCGTCGCGATGCGCCACCGCCTCGATGATGCGGGCGTGCTCGTCGATACGCTCGTCCAGCAGGGCCGGGCGGGCATTGGGGCGGATGCACATGGCCTTGGTTCGGGCCCACAGGCGCTCGACCATTTCGGCCATCACCTGATTGCCGGCGGCGTCGGCCAGCAATTGATGGAAGCGGGTGGCCTCGGCACTGTAATCCGCGATGGCGCCCGAGGCGATGGCGGCGCGCTGACGCTCGATGGAACGGCGCAATTCGTCCATCTGGGCGGAATTGATCTTCTCGGCGGCGAGTCGGGCGGTGGCGCCCTCCAGCACCTCGCGGGCGACGAAGATCTCCAGCAGGCGGGCCTTGTCGAAGCCGATGAAGAACACGCCCTGGCGGGGGCGGACCTCGACGATGCCCTCGGCCTCCAGGCGGGCGATGGCGCCCCAGACCGGCGAGCGGCTGACCCCCAGCTGGCGGGCCAGATCCTCGACGCTGATCTTGTCGCCGGGCATGAAGCGCTGGCCGGCCAGCAGCATCTCGTGCAGCACCCCATAGGATTGCTCGGCCAGATTGGTTTTCTGCAGCTTGATGGCGGTCATGGCCCTTGGTCTCCTCCTTCTCCTCGAGTCTGCCAAAGCTTGCAACCGGGAGCAAACAGGAATAACGTATCACGTAACATGAAACAGCCCTGGCCCTGGCGGTGGCTTCCATCGGGCTGTGGGCCACCGGAGTGATCCCCGAGCCCATCACCGCGGTGTTCTTCTTCACCGCCGCCATGCTGCTGAAGGTGGCCCCGGCCTCGGTGGTGTTCGGCGGCTTCGAATCGGCGGCGCTGTGGCTGATCTTCGGCGGTCTGGTGATGGGAGTGGCGGTGCGCTCCACCGGATTGGGCCAACGCATCGCCACTGGATTGGGACGGGCGTTCGGGACGTCTTACTGGGGAGTGATCACCGGCGTCACCCTGGTGGGTGTGGCCATGGGCTTTCTGATGCCGTCCTCCATGGGGCGCGCCATCCTTCTGATGCCCATCGCCATCAGTCTGGCGGCCCGCTATGGCTTCGCGCCGGGCTCCAACGGCCATCTCGGGGTGGTCCTGGCCGCCGCTTTCGGCTGCCACGTCCCCACCTTCTCCATCCTGCCCGCCAATGTGCCCAATCTGGTGCTGGTGGGCCAGGCCGAGACCCTATGGCACTACACGCCCAGTTACGGCCAGTATTTCCTGCTGCACTTTCCGGTGCTGGGCTTTCTCAAGACGGCGATCATGATTCCGCTGATCGTCAAGCTGTGGCCCGATACGCCCCGCCCCGATGCCGAAACCACCCAGGCCCTGGGGCCCATGAAGGCGTCCGAGCGTCAGCTGTCGCTGATCCTGGCCGCCGCCCTGGTGCTGTGGGCCACGGATTTCGTCCACCATGTCAGCCCCGCCTGGATCAGCATGGCGGCGGGCGCCATCCTGCTGCTGCCGGTGGTGGGGCTGGTGGACCGCAAGGCCTTCAACGAGCAGATCAACTACACCTCCATGTTCTACGTGGCGGGAATCATGGGGCTGGGGGCCATGGTGGACAAATCCGGGCTGGGGGCGCGTCTGGCCCAGGGCATCCTGGAAGTGCTGCCCCTGGCGCCCGGCCATGCGATCACCAATTTCGCCAGTCTGGCCAGCATCTCCACCCTGGTCAGCATCGTCACCACCCTGCCGGGGGCTCCGGCGGTGCTGACCCCCATGGCCGACGAGATGGCGCGTGCCGCCGGCATGCCCATCGAGGCGGTGCTGATGAGTCAGGTTCTGGGCTTTTCCAATCCGATCCTGCCCTATCAATCGGCGCCCATGGTGGTCGCCATGCAGCTGGGCGGCGAGCGTCTGGGGCCGGCCCAATTGCTGTGCCTGTGGCTGGCGGGCCTGACCATCCTGCTGCTGCTGCCCCTGGACTTCCTGTGGTGGCGGCTGCTGGGCTGGATCTAGAACAGGGCGTACTGATTGACCGGCGTGGCGGGCTTGCCCCGGCGGGCGGCGGCGGCCACCGGCGGCGGCGCGGCGCGGCGCGGCGCCGGTTCGGCCCGGGCCACCGGCGGAATCACCGGCGCGGTGGGCGGCAGAGGATGGGTCTGGTCGGCGATGCGCTCGTCCAACTCGCCCTTGAGGGCGGCGGCCATCAGGCCGAGGCGGCGGTTCTCCGCTTCCAGCCGGTCGGCGCGGCCCTTCAGGGTCTCGAATTGAGCCGCCAGCCGCTCGGCCATCTCGATGGCCTGGCCGAGGTCGCCGCGCAGGGCGGTTTCGTCGGCCTGGGCCTTGTCGGCCCGACGCTTCTCGGCGGAGAGGGTTTCTTGCAATTCATCCCGCTCGGCCCGCAGGCGGATCAGCTGGGCGGCATCCTGGGCGGCGTTGGCCAGTCCGGCGGCGGGCGCGGCGGCGGGACCGCTCCGGCGCAGGGATTCGTTCTCCGAACGCAGATGGCGGATTTCGTTGCGCAGGTCGAAGACGGTGTCTTCCAGATCCTCCAGGCGGGTGGAGCTGATCACCGGGCCGGATTCGGCCAGCCGTCCGGCCAGGGCCACGAAATCCAGGCCGGCGCCGTCGAGCAATCGCCCGGCGGTGCGCAGAGCGTGCAGGGCCTCGGCCTCGTTGTCCGAGGCGGCCATGGCGAGCACCTTCGCGAGTCTCTGAACATCCATCTTTAGGTCTTGGCCCCAACCCCCTGAGAATTCGCGATTCTGACAAAAGCGGACTCGCGGATCAAACTATATTTTGGGGTTTGGCGCCACGATTGCCACCATGAAAAGATGGTGGGGGCTTTGGTGATTAAGTCACAAGACTTGCGGGGGTAATTTTCATATAGTTCCAATCTAATATATTCGCCAAGGAGAGCGAGCCCATGGACGCCAAGCCAGCCATACCGGCGTTGCCCCTGCACAAGGGCGAGGTACCGCTCTACATGGAAACCGGCAAGGCGCAGCCCCGCTCGGTCAGCGGCACGTTCCGCTCGCTGAAATGGTGGGCCATGGTCATCACCCTGGCCTGGTGGCATCTGGGGCCGTTCCTGCGCTGGTCGCGCGGCCCGGGTGCCCCCGATCAGGCCATTCTCATCGATATGCCGGGACGCCGCGCCTATTTCCTGTTCATCGAGATCTGGCCGCAGGAGATCTATTACCTGACCGGTATCCTGCTGATCTCGGCCATCTTGCTGTTCCTGATGAGCGCGGTGGCGGGGCGCGTCTGGTGCGGCTTCATCTGCTGGCAGACCGTCTATACCGATCTGTTCGTGGCCATCGAGCGTCTGGTCATCGGCGACCGCTCGGCCCGGATCGCCTTCGAGCGTCAGCCCATGAGCGGTGCCAAGCTGGCCAGGAAGGCGGTGATCAATCTGGCCTGGCTGATGATCTCGGCGGCCTGCGGCATCGGCTTCACCCTGTGGTTCGGCGACGCCTTCACGCAGATCAAGGAGATCTTCACCGGCGAGGCCGGCGCCGCCACCTATGCCTTCATCGCCATTCTGGGTGGTTTCTGCTTTCTGTTGGCCGGTTATGCGCGGGAACGGGTCTGCGTCTATCTCTGTCCCTATTCGCGCTTTCAGTCGGCCATGTTCGACGAGCATTCGCTGATCGTCACCTACGAAGCCTGGCGTGGCGATCCCGGTGGCCCGGCGCGCAAGGGCCAAAGCTTCGAAGGCCGCGGCCATTGCGTCGATTGCCGCTCCTGCGTCCAGGCCTGCCCCACCGGCATCGACATCCGCAAGGGCAATCAGCTGGCCTGTATCGGCTGCGCCTTGTGCGTCGATGCCTGCAATCAGGTGATGGACCGCTATGGCCTGCCGCGTGGCCTGATCTCCTACGATTCCAGCTTCAACATCGACTCGCGGGGCCAGGGCCTGTCCACCCGCTTTCGCGTCATCCGCCCGCGCACCCTGATCTATGGCGGCATCATGGCCCTGGTGGCCTCGATCATGCTGTTCCGGCTGACCACCCGGCCCGATGTGGACGTCAACGTCCTGCACGAGCGCGCACCGCTGTTCGTTCAGATGTCGGACGGCAGCATCCGCAACGGCTATGTCTACAAGGTCTTGAACATGAAGGCCGAGGACCGCAGCTTCAAGGTCAAGCTGGTGGGGGTCGAGGGCGCCACCATCGACGTGATCGGCGGCGAAACCGGGGCGGGAGAGGTGGAGATGCAGGTGGCCCGCGATTCCGTGGGCAGCTTCCGCGTCTATGTCACCGTCCCCGCCGCCAAGGTCACGGCCAAGAGCATGCCGGTGGCCTTTGTTCTCACCGGCTCCTCGCGCGATGTCCGCACCGAGACTCTGTTCGCCGGCCCGGATAAATAGGGTCGGGGAGGGGGCTAGCCCTTCTCCACCAGATCGACCCAGGTGTCCAGGAGCCTCGGATGTTCGGCGGACTGCGCCAGGGATCGGTCCGGGGGCGGAAGCGGCGCGCTCAGTTTTGGCAGGCGCGCCTCGCTCAGGGCTTCGCGGATGGCGGCCACCAATTGCTCGCGGGCGATGGGCTTGCCCAGGAAGCGGACGGATGGACCCAATTGTCGCTGGGAGACGGAGGCGGTCCAATGGCCCGACAGGACCAGGACGACCGTGTCGGGGCACCTCTCGTACATCTCGATGATCAGGGCCTTGCCGTCCATCACCGGCATGGCGATGTCGGTGACCACGACCGCAACGGAGCGCTGCGTCATGACGTCAAGCGCGTCCACGCCGTTGGCGGCGAACAGACTTTCCCATTCTCCGACATGGTCAAACATGGTCCGGCGGATACCGTCCATGACCTTGGGCTCGTCATCGACGAAGAGAACACAGGCTCCAGCCATCTACGGGCCTCCAAGCCAGGACGTTTGTTCTAGGAATATGGTATTGGCCGGTGCGGGCGACAACACCCCATCGCAAGGGGGGGCTAAAAGACGTCCTTGGTATCGGCGCGCAGGAAGGGGTTGGTGGCCCGCTCCAGGGCGAGGCTGACCGGCACTGTCGGCTGGTTCTGGGCGCGCAGCCTGTCCACCTGATCCAGGCGGGTCTTCAGCTCGGCGTTGTCGCGCTCCACCAGACGGGCGAAGCGGCCGTTGCCGGCGGTATATTCGTGGGCGGGATAGGCCATGGTGTCGGCGGGCAGGTCGCGCAGGGTCTTCAGCGAGGTCCACATCTCTTCCGCGCTGCCTTCGAATAACCGGCCGCAGCCCAGCGAGAACAGGGTGTCGCCACAGAACAGGGCGTGACTGTCGGGGAACCAGAAGGCGATATGGCCGGAGGTGTGGCCGGGCACTTCGAACACGCTGACGGCGGCATGGCCCAGCATGAAGGTCTCGCCGCCGGCAATTTCGGCGGTGATGCCGGGAATGCGCTGGGAATCCCTGGCGGCGCCGATGATGGCGCAGCCGGTGCGCTGGGCCAGATCCAGATTGGCGCCGGTATGATCGCCGTGATGGTGGGTGTTGAGGATATGGGTGAGCCGCCAGCCCTTGGCCGCCAGACGCTCCAGCACCGGCCCGGCGACGGCGGGGTCGATGGCGGCGGTGGCGCCGCTGGCCGGTTCGTGAACCAGATAGACGTAATTATCGTTCAGAACCGCAATCTGCTCGACGACGATCTTGACCATGTCCAAACCCTCTGTCCTGGCCCTCCGGTTGTAGCACCAACGCCGCAAAACGCCTATCTTGCAGAGAGAATTCCCGCTTTTGCCGGAGAAACCGTGAGCAACGAGCTGTCCTATCCCGCCATGTGGACCGATGTGGTGGATCTGCGCGACTTCTACGGCGGCAGCCTGGGTCAGATGGCCCAGCGGCTGATCCGTCGGCGGGTGCGCGCCATGTGGCCCAACGTCACCGGCCAGCGGGTGCTGGGGCTGGGCTTCGCCACGCCCTATCTCCGGGTGTTCCTGCCCGAGGCCGAGCGGGTCATCGCCGCCATGCCCGCCAGCCAGGGGGTGCTGCCCTGGCCGCCCGAGGGGCCGGGCCTGACCGCCCTGGTGGACGAGACCGACCTGCCCCTGCCCGACCGTTCCATCGATCGGCTGCTGCTGGTCCACGCCCTGGAATCCACCGAGCAGGTCCGCGCCGTCATGCGCGAGGCCTGGCGGGTGCTGGCCGATGGCGGCCGTCTGGTGGTGGTGGCCCCCAACCGGCGCGGCATCTGGGCGAGGCTCGAGCGGACCCCCTTCGGCAATGGCCGCCCCTACACCATGGGCCAGCTCAACCGCCTGCTGCGCGACAATATGTTCACGCCGGTGACCCACGCCTCGGCCCTGTTTCTGCCGCCCACCAATTCGCGCATGCTGCTGCGCTCGGCCCCGGCCATGGAGGAAATCGGCAGCCGCTGGTTCGAAACCTTCGGCGGCGTCGTCATCATCGAGGCCGCCAAACAGATCTATGCCGGCAGCGCGATCCGCGATGCCAAGGTCAAGCGCCGGAGCTACCTGCCGGTAGCCGAAGGCAGCCTTGGCGGTCCAGACGACGACAGGCGCCTTGACCCGATAGACTTTGTAGGCCGTGGCCGAGCAGGTATAGGGCAAGGCCCGTGCCCCATAGGCGGCGCCCTTGGGGCTGAGGAAATTGCCGCCATCGCCGCCGAAGCGGTCCAGCAACATGCCCGGGCTCAGGACGACAGGCACCGGGTCACCGGCGGCGCCGTCATTGGGCGGCCAGCGCAGGGCGCCGCTGCTGTCGAGCCATTGGGCATCTAGGTCTGGCCGGACATTGGCCGGCAGCGACTGGGCCAGGGCCGCCGAAGCCAGGAACAGGGCAACCAGGACGGTCGCGAGAAAACGGTCGAAGCGCATGGAGCATCTTCTCCTTCAATCGAGGGAAGAGTATCGCGATTGACGAAATGTGTCGACCATTTGCAACTAAGATATATATGCGCCGAAAAGTAGCCTACCGCCAGATGGGTTTCCCTGTTCCGGGCAGGCCGTATTCGGCCCAGCGGTCGCTGACCGCCTTGACCACATCCGGGTCCATCTTGATCTTCTCGCCCCATTCCCGGTGGGTTTCCGGCGGCCATTTGTTGGTGGCATCCATGCCCAGTTTGCCGCCCAGGCCCGATTCCGGGCTGGCGAAGTCCAGGTAGTCGATGGGGGTGCCCTCGATCACCGTGATGTCGCGGGCCGGGTCCATGCGGGTCGAGATGGCCCACATGACGTCCTTCCAGTCGCGGGCATTGATGTCGTCATCCACGACGATGACGAATTTGGTGTACATGAACTGCTTCAGGAAGCTCCACACGCCGAACATCACCCGCTTGGCATGGCCGGGATAGGCCTTCTTGATGGATACCACGGCGATGCGGTACGAGCAGCCCTCGGGCGGCAGCCAGAAATCAACGATTTCGGGAAATTGCTGGGCCAAGAGCGGGATGAAGACCTCGTTCAGCGCCTCGCCCAGCACGCTGGGCTCGTCCGGCGGGCGGCCGGTGAAGGTGGAAAGATAGATGGGGTCGCGGCGCATGGTGATGGCCGAGATGCGGAAGACCGGGAATTCCTCCACCGAATTGTAATAGCCGGTGTGGTCGCCATAGGGGCCTTCGGGGCCGTGCTCGTCGAGCATGACGTGGCCTTCCAGGATGATCTCGGCCTCGGCCGGAACCTTGAGCGGCACGGTCTTGCAATCGACCAGCTCCACCTTCTTGCCGCGCAGCAGCCCGGCGAACTGGTACTCGGACAGGGTCTCGGGCACCGGTGTCACCGCCGCGATGATGGTGCCGGGATCGGCGCCGATGACCACGGCGGCGGGCATGGGCTCGCGCTTATCCTTGCCCCAGCGCTGGAAGTGCTGGGCGCCGCCCCGGTGCTTGAGCCAGCGCATCAAGGTGGTGTTCCGCCCGGTCACCTGCATGCGGTAGATGCCCAGGTTGAAGTGGTCGCGCTTGTCCTCGGCGGGATTGGGGCCTTGGGTCACCACCAGCGGCCAGGTGATCAGCGGCGCCGGCTCGCCCGGCCAGCAGCCCTGAATCGGAAGCTGCGACAGGTCCACCTGGTCTCCGGTCAGCACCACCTGCTGACAGGGCGCGTTGCTGATGGTCTTGGGGCGCATGGCCATGATGGTCTTGGCGAGCGGCAGCATCTCGAAAGCCTCGCGCCAGCCGCCGGGCGGCTCGGGCTGCTTGAGGAAGGCCAGGGTCTCGCCCACTTCGCGCAGCTGGTGGGGCTCGCGGTCCATGCCCCAGGCGACGCGCTCCACCGTGCCGAACAGATTGACCAGCACCGGCATGGGATATCTCGAGCCGTCGGGGCGCACCACGTTCTCGAACAGCACCGCCGGGCCGCCTTCGGCCAGCAGGCGGGTCTGAATCTCGGTCATCTCCAGATGGGGCGAAACCGGTGCCGATACCCGCGTCAGCCGCCCGGCCTTCTCCAGACGGGCGATGAAATCACGCAGGGAATCATAGGGCATGGCGGCCTCCTCGTTTCTGAGCCACAGGGGAGTACGAACCCGTCTTGCCGTCAAGGACCAGATGCACCAGATAAGCTGGAGACACAATTGTGATATTATGTAGTGCGTTCGCCCGACTTCACGCCAAGGTGAATTCGAGGTAGGGTGGACTTACGTTATAGGTTGATTGCTCCTGGGGTGGAGAGGGCGTTTCATGGCTTCGGTGCATAAGAAGGAAGAGCGCTACCGGACGCTGATCGACCTGGGCATCGCCCTGTCGGCGGAGCGCAACAACGATCGCCTGATGGAGAAGATTCTCCTGGGCGCCAAGAATATGTGCAACGCCGATGGCGGTACGCTCTATCTCATGACCGAGGCCAAGGACGGCCTGCGCTTCGAGATCATGCTGAACGACACCCTCAACATTGCCATGGGTGGCACCACCGGCAAGCCCATCCCGTTTCCGCCGCTCAGGCTCCATGACGAGCAGGGCCATCCCAATCACAAGAACGTGTCCAGCTCGTGCGCGCTGACCGGAACCATGGTCAATATCGCCGACGCCTATGACGTGGACAAGTACGACTTCTCGGGCACCAAGGCCTTCGACACCAAGACCGGCTATCGCTCCAAGTCGTTTCTCACCGTGCCGCTCAAGAATTACGAAAACGAGGTGATCGGCGTGCTGCAGCTGATCAACGCCCGCGACGGCCGCAACCGCATCACCGATTTCGGTCCCGACATCACTCCCCTGATCGAGGCCCTGGCCTCCCAGGCGGCGGTGGCCCTGGACAACCAGCGCCTGATCGAGGCCCAGAAGAACCTGTTCAAGAGTTTCATCCAGGTGATCGCCGGGTCCATCGACGCCAAGAGCCCCTATACCGGCGGCCATTGCAACCGGGTGCCGGCCATCACCTTCATGCTGGCCCAGGCCGCCTGCGAGCAGACGGAAGGCCCCTTCGCCGATTTCAGCCTGACCGAGGATGAATGGTACGAGCTGGAGGTCTCGGCCGGCCTGCACGATTGCGGCAAGGTGACCACGCCGGAATACATCGTCGACAAGGCCACCAAGCTCGAGACCATCTATAACCGCATCCACGAGGTGCGCATGCGCTTCGAGGTGTTGAAGCGCGACGCGGTCATCACCTATCTGGAAGGTCTGGTGGCCGGCGAGGAGAGCGCCGAGAGTCTCAAGACCCGCATGGACGAGGAACTGGCCCGTCTCGACGAGGAATTCGCCTTCGTCGCCGAATGCAATGTGGGCGGCGAATTCATGGCGCCCGACAAGGTCGATCGCCTCAAGACCATCGCCGAACGGACCTGGACCCGGACCCTGGACGACACTCTGGGCCTGTCCATGGACGAGATGCGGCGGCGCACCGGCGAGGAGCCCAAGCCGCCGGTGGTGGAAAAGCTGCTGGCCGACAAGGAATGGCACGTGATTCCCCACGAGATCGCCGTGGATACCTCGCGCTATGAAGCCGAGGGCTTCAAGATGAAGCCCCTGGAGCACCGCTACAATCTGGGTGAAATCTACAATCTGGCCATCGGGCGGGGCACGCTGACCGCCGAGGACCGCTTCAAGATCAACGACCATATCGTCCAGACCATCTTCATGCTGAAGGCCTTGCCCTTCCCCAAGAATTTGGCGCGCGTCGCCGAATGGGCCGGCGGCCACCACGAGAAGATGGACGGCACCGGCTATCCCAAGGGCCTGAAGCGCGACGATATGTCGCTGCCGGCCCGCATGATGGCGGTGGCCGATATCTTCGAGGCCCTGACCGCCGCCGACCGCCCCTACAAGAAGCCCAAGACCCTGTCGGAATCCCTCAAGATCATGTCGTTCATGGTCAAGGACCAGCATATCGATCAGGATTTGTGGCAGCTGTTCCTGAACTCGGGCATCTGGAAGGATTACGCCGAGAAGTATCTGCGGCCCGATCAGGTGGATGCCGTCGATATCTCCGCCTACCTGCCCAAGAAGGCGGCCGAGTAATCCATGGCCGGCGGGTTCCGGGTTTTCATCGCCGCCAGCCTGGACGGATACATCGCCACATCGGACGGCTCCATCGGCTGGCTGAAGCCGTTCGCCTCCCTGGATTACGGGTTCGAGGACTTCATGGAGAACATGGAGGCGGTGGTCATGGGCCGCGCCACCTACGATAATCTCCACGCCCTCGGCCATTGGCCCGAGCATGACAAGCGCTGCATCGTGGTGACGTCGCGCTCCATGGAAACCGCGCCCGACAACGTGGAATCATGGCTGGGTGACCTCAGCCAGCTGGTCACCGAACTGCGGGCCGATGCCAAGGGCGACGTCTGGGTGGCCGGCGGCGCCAAGGCCATCCGCGCCTTCATGGATCTGGGCGCCATCGACCATTTCGATCTGCTGGTGATGCCGGTGCTGCTGGGCGAGGGTAAGCCGCTGTTTCCCCCCAGCGGGCGCGGCTCGCACATGACCCTGCTGGGGGCCAAGACCTATCTCAACGGCGTGGTGCGGCTCAGCTACGTGGTGGGCTAGCTGTGGAGTCGCATGACGTTGTCACCGGCCAAGCCGAGTTGGCTGATAGGTGTTTGCGCCTTCAGGCTACCATGAGGTCTGTGCCAGTTGTAGCGGTGCAGCCATCGCGGCATCTGCTCGGCGCGTTGTTCTGATGTTTCGT
>JACQAD010000214.1 GCA_016195125.1 Magnetospirillum sp. | reverse complement strand
GGCAGCGAGGGCTGGCATTGGGACGTGGACGAGATCGCCGCCAAGACCCTGACCGACAACGTGGTCGATCTGATGGTCGGCAAGCTGATGCGCCTGTCGCCGACCACCCGCAAGGTGATGCGCCAGTTGGCTTGCATGGGCAATGTGGTGGCCATCGACGATCTGCGCCTGGTTCACGAGGCCCAGGGCCTGTCCATGGAGGACGACCTGGATGAGGCCCTGCGCGGCTCGTATCTCATTCGCCGCAAGGATCGGGTCCAGTTCTCCCATGACCGCATTCAGGAGGCGGCGTATTCGCTGCTGCCCGCCGGGGAACGGGGGGCCGAGCATCTGCGCATCGGTCGCCGTCTGGTCGCCAGTCACGATCAGGCCAAGATCGATGACGGAATCTTCGAGATCGTCAATCACTTCAATCTCGGCATCGACCTCGTCACCGACCGGGACGAACGCCGGCAGGTCTTGCGCTGGAATATCCTGGCCGGCAGCAAGGCCAAGGCCGCCGCCGCCTATGCCACGGCACGCGCCTATTTCGCCCAGGCCATGGACCTGTTGGCGGAGACCGCCTGGGAGGAAGAGTACGACCAGACCCTGTCGCTGTTCCTGGAGCGCTCCGGCTGTGAGTTGCTGGTCGGTAATTTCCAGTTCACCGACGAACTGTTCCCGCTGATCGTCGGCCATGCCTGCACCAATGCCGATCGGGCCAAGGCCTTCCGCCAGCGCATTCTCCGCAACCAGATCGCCGGCCAATATGGCGACGGCGTCGATGTGGCGCTGGAAGCCCTGGCCCTGTTCGGACTGCCCTGCCCCCAAACCTCGGCGGAGATCGACGCGGCGGTGATCCGGGCCAGACAGGACGCCGCCGCGATTCTGGGCAGCGCCGAGATCGGCAGTCTGGTGGATGCGCCGGTGATGACAGACCCGGACGCCCTGGCCATGCTCGGTATCCTGTCCGACGCCATGCCCTGCGCCTTCCTGGCGCGGCCGGGTCAGCATCTACAACGAGATCGACGCATCGGTTCAGTACACCGATGTGGCGCTGCGGCTGCAGGAGAGGTTGGGCCGGCCGGATCTGCGGGGCCGCATCCTGGTGCGCAACGGCGTTTTCATCAACAGCCGCCGCAATTCCCTGCAATCGAGCATCGAGATCCTGCGCGAGGGCTTCATCAACTGCCAGGCGGCCGGTGACTATTCCTATGCCGTCTATGGCGCCCTTGAGATCGCCTGGCTGACCTTCGAAAGCGGGGCTCCTCTCGACCAACTGGGCATGGCGGCGCTGAAATACGCGGCCTTCGCCCAGCAGAGCCGCAATGTCGGGCTGCTAGAGACCCTGCGGGCCCAGGAAGCCTTTGTCGCCTGCATGGCCGGCAAGACCTCCGTCGCAGATTTCTTCGCCCGTGGCGCCGATAGTCTCGGCACCCTGACCAGCGCCAGATTCGGAACCGGGATCGCCTATTTCCATCTGATGGGGCAGTGGGTGGCGCTGATGAACGGCGATTACCGGCTGGCCCTGGACAAGAACCGCCAGGTTGCGGACTCGCTGAAGAGCATCACCGGCTGGGTTGCCGAAACCTCCTATCATTTCCTGGCGGTTCTGACCCTGGCGGCCCTGGACAGCCCTGACTTCCGGGCGGAACAGGGCGACTGGCAGGGCCAGTTGACCGGCCACATGACTCTGCTTCGCGTCCGGGCGGAAGACAGCCCGAACAATTACCGCAGCCGTTATCTTCTTGCGGCGGCGGAAGTGGCGCGGATCAGCGACCAGCCGCTGGAGGCCCAGGGCCTCTATGAAGACGCCATCCGCTCGGCCCACGAGAATGGCTTCGGCCATTTGGAAGCGCTGGCCTACGACCTCGCCTCGCATTTCTACCGGGGGCGGGGGCTGGACCTGATCGCCGATACCTATCTGCACAAGGCCCGTGACGGCTTCGTCCGCTGGGGGGCGCGGTTCAAGGTCCATCGGATCGAGGCGCTTGCCCCGGCCAATATCGGCGGCGGCGAGGCCCATGCCCCGTCCCACGATCTCGATGCGATCTCGGTGGTCAAGGCATCGCAGGCGGTTTCAGGGGAAATCGCCCTGGACCGGCTGATCGAGACTCTATTGCGAATCACCGTCGAGAATGCCGGGGCGGATCGTGGCGTGCTGGTGGTCGACCTTGATGGGGCTCTGACCGTGGTTGCCGATGCCCGGATGGGCGAGGGCGCCGTGACGGTGGAGACGCTGCGCAGAAAGCCGGGGGGCTACGCCCTGGCCGCCAAGGTTCTGAACTACGTCCAACACGCCAGAACCCGGGTTCTTCTGGACGATGCCGGCCAGGATCGTGATTTCGGCGCGGACAAATACCTGAGCAGGGGGGACGTCAAGTCGTTGCTGTGTCTGCCCATGATCAAGCAATCGCGGCTGATCGGCATGCTGTACCTGGAAAACAGCCAGGTTTCCCACGCCTTTACCGCCGGTCGCATCGCCTTGCTTGAATTGCTGTCGTCCCAGGCGGCCATTTCCCTGGAAAATGCCCTGCTCTACGAGGATCTCCAGCGCCACCGTGACGACCTCGAGCGAACCGTGGCCCTCAGGACCGCTGAACTGGTGGAGAAGAAGTACCAGTTGGACAAGATCCTGGCCGAGCAGGACATCATCTTGGAAAACGCGTCCCTCGGCATCGTCGTGGTGGTTCCGTCCGACGATGGGCGGAGATTGATCCGCCGCGCCAACCGCGCCGCCGAGCGTCTGTTCGGATTCGGAACCGGAGAGATGGTCGGCCATGAGACCCGCGTCGTCTGGCCGAGCGAGGAGGTGTTCAAGTCCATGGCCTCCGCCTATCGGGTGCTGGCTTCGGGCCGGACCTATAGCGGAGAGCACGCCATCCGGCGTGGGCCCCGCGACGAAGGCTTCGCCAGGGTGGTTGGCTCCGCGGTCGATCCAACCGACCTGTCCAAGGGGACCGTCTGGCTGGTCGAGGATATCACCGAGCGTCGCGCCGCCGCGCTGGCCCTTGAGGAAGCCAATGAACTGTTCCGCCATAAGAGCGAACAGGTGGCCAGTCTTCTCGATAATTCGGGGCAGGGCTTCTTGTCGTTCGGCACCGACCTCGTGGTCGATCCCGAGTACAGCCGCGCCTGCCAAACCATGCTGGGCCGCGCCCCGGCCGGCGAGAACATCGCCGCCCTCCTGTTCCCCCATGACCCGCAAGCGGCCGAGCTGCTGCGGGCCGGCGTCACCATGGGACTGGCCGAGGAGGATCGGGACCGCCAGGCGATGATCATCTCGTTGCTGCCGGCCGAGATTCAACGCGACCGGCTGATTCTGCGGGCGGAATATTCGGTGCTCGACACCGGTCGGATCATGCTCGTCCTCACGGATATCACCGAGGAACGTCGTCTTGCCGAACGGATCAACGCCGAGCACCGGCGCCTGCAGATGGTGGTCGCGGCGGTTACCGAGAGCCGCGATTTCTTCGACACCATCGTTGCCTTCCGCGAGTTCCTCGGCCAGGAATTGCCGGCCCTGGTCGGCTCGGGCATGCCGGTCAAGGAGCTGCTTGGGCTGGTGTATCGCCGAATCCACACCTTCAAGGGCACCCTGGATCAGTTCAGCTTCCAGCACACTCCCGATGAATTACACGCTCTCGAGGGACATTTGTCCGAGATGCGCGCCCGGGTCGAGACTCTCTCCGCCGCCGATATTTCGGCCTGCCTTGCCGCCGCCCATCTCGATCAGCATCTGGACAAGGACATGGCGGCGCTAAGCGAGATCATCGGCGCCGACTTCCTGGACATGGGAGAGCGGGTGACCCTTTCCGCCAATCAGGCGGTGCAGCTGGAAAAGCTGGCATCCAGTCTGCTGCGGGGCGAAACCATCGATTGGGCGGCAACGGAAATTCGGCAATTGCTCCTCGAGATCGGCTATTTGCGCAAGGTACCCCTGCGCGATGTCCTGGCCGGTTACGGCCGGACCGCCAATCAGATCGCGCTCAGGCTGGAAAAGGAACTGGCGCCGGTGGAGATCATCGATGACAGCGACCTGTGGATCAATCCCACCACCTTCGGTCCCTTCATCCGCTCGCTGGTTCATGTCTTCCGCAATGCCGTGGCCCATGGGATCGAGGATGCCGATACCCGGCTGGCCGCGGGTAAGGACCAACGCGGACGAATCACCTGCCGAATCCGCGACCGGGACGGGCAGATGGAATTGACCATCGCCGATGACGGCGCTGGCATCGACGTGGCGGCCGTCCTGGTCAGGGCGACGGAAAAGGGACTGATCTCTCCGCAGATGGCGGCAGAGCTGAGCGAAGAGCAGATTCTGGATATGATCTTCCTGGACAGCCTGACCACCACCGCGCTGGCCCGCCAGTTCTCCGGTCGCGGGGTCGGGCTGGCGGCGGTTCGCGCCGAGGTGCAGAAACTGGGCGGCGCGGTGCGGGTGACCTCGGAACTGGGGCGCGGAACCAGCTTTATTTTCACGTTGCCCCACATCGAGGAGCGCAAAGTCTGCGCGGCGTGATCATGTCGCAAAGGCGACATAATATAATTTCGGCTAAACAAATGTAGTGTTGCCGACATTTAATTGAGAGTAAGTCGTCATTCGTCTTTGTCTCTGAATATAATAATTTATACGCACATATTTTAATGTAGCCTTGTCTTCCGCGGCGTCGCAATTCTGCGTCGCTGTCTTGGGGTTCGGTCGGTTCGTGCGGCGCGTTTCCCCATAGGAGTATGACATGAGTAAAGCCGAAACCCTTCTCAGGCTTCTCCTCGTCGCCAGCAAAGGGGTCAATACCTCCGAGCGTCAGGCCGAGGCACGGGTCCGGACCAATGATTATTTCGATCTCGACAAGAAAGAGGCCAAGGCCGAGGGCCTGATGGCGGCGGTCAGAGAGGCCGAAGCGGAGGTCAAGGCGCTGGCCGCGGCCGCAACCGCTAACCCCGCCCTGGTCGAGGTCTACGAAGCGTCGCTCACTGTCTTCGCCAAATGGACCGTCTCCCAGGGTGAGGCCGCCTGAGCGGCTGATGACGACGGCCCCCTCTCCTTCGGGGAGAGGGGGTCTCGGTTTTGGCCCGCCCGGCGCTTGCGGGACTCATTAATCGGTTTTGCTCAATGAGCGTTGGTGTAATGCCGAAACCTCGTGGGGCATGGCCAGGGTTTCGGGACGGACAGCAACCACTTCTTTACCCGTTGGCGGCATACTATCGGTGTGGGCAGAACGCCCGCTCGGACGTGGAGAACAGCCATGCACGCCAATCTCATCCCCGTAGACATCGCCTTCGCGGTCACGCTCATCCTGGCTTTCGAGGGATATTCCATCTTCACCGCGCCGCGTCATGCCGTGGAACTTGCGGTTCGCAAGGCGCTCGAACACCGGCCTTCGGGATCATGAGGACGGCCTGCGCAATGCTGGCCGCCGCCCTTTGTCTGGCGGCCCCGGCATCGCTGAAGGCGGCCGAGGATTTTCCGCATGGATTGAGGGTGATCGGCAGCACTGTCTACGCCTTGGATGCCAGGGGCCACAATGTCGGCACCCTCAAGGAAGTGGCGCCGGGCCAATGGGTGCTGCGGGATCTCAAGGGCAATCAGGTGCGGACCATCGAGGTTCCGCCCGGAGCCGCCCCCTTCGCTCCCCGCGCCGAAATTCGCCCACCGCCACGCAAGTCCAACGTCAGTGATTGAGGCCCAAGCCAGTCTGGCCGACCGGCATCTGTCCGAGGTCGATCCCGTCATGGCGACGCTGGTGGCCCGGCTCGGCCCCCATGGGGTGAGCGGCGGCACCGGCGGCTTTGCGACCCTGGCCAACATGATCATCGGCCAGCAATTGTCGCGGGCGGCGGCGACGACCATCCGGTCGCGCCTGGAGGATCGCCTGGGGGGAGGCCTGACGCCCGATGCGATTCTGAGCGCTGAGGGCGATGTCCTGCGCAATTGCGGCCTGTCACGGCCCAAGATCGCTTATCTGTGCGGCCTGGCGCGCCGGGTGGTGGATGGCGAGCTGGATTTCGATTCTCTGCGCGGGCTGCCCGATCAGGCGGCAATCGAAGCCCTGACCGCCACCAAGGGTGTGGGGCGTTGGACGGCCGAGATGTATCTGATCTTCGTTCTCGGGCGCCTGGATGTGCTGCCTTTGGACGATGCCGCCCTGCGGGCCAGCTATTGCCGGCTCTACGACGTGCCTCCCGCCGATTTCAAGTCCTCCTTCCTGGAGGCGGGCCGGCGCTGGAGCCCCTATGGCAGTGTCGCGTGCTGGTATCTTTACGCCCATACCAATGGTGATTGGGCCACGCGGCCCGGATTGGTTTGAAATCAATGACTAGTCATCCTGGCCAATGACGATGACAACATGTCGGGGAACAACGGTTAAAGGTCGCCGAATGAGGGTTGCTAAGTTAGCGGCGAATGATGTCGTTACACGTCAACATCGAGTTAGATCTTCTTGATTTCCTTCATGGAAACTTCAGAATCTTGCTGCGATGATATGCTGTTGAACGCTATTACGGATCTTCGGTGAGGAGCATTGTCTTGTCCGGGCAGCGCAATTTGAGGCGAGCGGTTCTGAGCGCGACGGCATTGGCCATGCTGTCGGCCTGCTCGGTCGCGCCTGCCGATCTGGCCGACCGATCTGTCCATCTTCGCCATGCTGCCCGAACTGGCGGCCAAGGGCGGCTGGTCCCAGCGCGGTCCCAAGAAGGCCACCACCTCCCAGGATCTGGGTACCGGCTCTATCGCCAATTACTCCATGGGCGAGAATAAGGTCAGCCGCACCGGCGACCTGACCGCGTCTTGGAACCTGGTGGATTTCGGCATTGCCATGGTCCGCTCCGACCAGGAGGAGAACCGGGTTTCCTTGGCCTTGGAAAAGCGCCGCCGCGCCATGCATCTGCTGCTCCAAGACGTTCAGGCCGCCTATTGGAAGGCGGTGATCAACGAATATGCGGAAAAGAAATACGCCTCGCTGGAAAGCCGGTTGGTCACCTCGGTCGCCGATGCCGAGAGCGCCGAACGCACCAAGGTCGGCGATCCCATGCAGATGCTGGCCCATCAGCGCGCCATCGTCGACACCATGCGCCAGATCGCCGAGTTGCAGCGCCAGACCTCGACGGCCCGGGCGGAACTGGCCGGCCATATGGGAATGGCCTCGTCCAACTCCTTCCAGCTGGTGCCGCTCAACGAGGATTCGCAGCTGATCGCGGAAGACCCCTCCAACGATATCGAGACCATGGAACGGGTGGCCCTGGCCAATCGCCCGGAGCTGAAGACCGAGGAGGTCCAGTTCCGTATCGACGTGGGCGACGTCCGTACCGAGATGCTCAAGACCCTGCCCGGAATCGGGCCGTTCATGGGCGGCCACTACGATTCCAACACCTTCATCAAGTACAACGCCTGGGCCGATGCCGGCGTGCACATGGCCTGGAACCTGATCGACATCCTGTCCACTCCCAAGCGGGTCGGTCAGGCCAAGAACGTGGCCGAGCTTACCCGGGCGCGGCGCCTGGCCATGGGCATGGCGGTGGTGACCCAGGTGCATGTGGCCGATATCCAGTACCGCCATGCCCTCAAGGAATACCGGCTGACCGAGCATATGGCCGCCATCGACCGGCGGATCACCGGATTGGCCTCCAAATCCAAGCAGGCGGGCAGCGGCAGCGCCATGGAAGAGATCAAGGCCGAGGCGGCGGGCATGCTCTCGACGCTGCGTCGCTTCATTCTCTATTCCGACCTGCAGGGCGCCAAGGCGCGGATGAAGTCGGCCATGGGTATCGACCACACGCCCCAGCCGGAATCCTTCACCGATTCGCCCCCGCCGGAAGCCTCCGCCGATGCCTCCGCGCCCGCCGGCTGATCTCCTGCACCTGGACGCGGAAGCTCGGGCGATATCGGCCTGCCTCAGGGCCATGGGCCATTCGGTGGCGTCCTCCGCGCTGTGCGATTCCTACCGCATGGCCGAGGCCGACGAATCCGCTTCACCCTGGATCACCACCTTGGCGCGCTACGGCTTTGCCGCCCATGTGGAGGAGAACGTCAACCCCGCCCGGCTGGCCGCCGATCTGTTTCCCTGCGTGATTCTGGGGAATGACGATCCCCGCTCGCTACAATTGCCGCCCCACGAAGCGGTCCCGGCTTCGGTATTGTTCATCCGCCCGCGCCTGGACAAGGAGGCGTCGGCCTTACCCACCTCGTGGCCGGCGCTGCTGGCGTCGTGGAAGCCCATGGTGGTCCGCGCCGGCATCGCCGGGATGCTGGCCAATATCCTGGCCCTGGCCGCGCCCATCTTCTCGGCCCAGGTCTATGACCGGGTGCTGCCCCACGGCCTGCTGGATTCCCTGGCGGTGATGGTGGTGATGTTCGCCGCCGCCGCCCTGTTCGAACAGGTGTTCCGCCGCCTGCGCGCCCTGTTCGTCGAAGACGCCCTGCACGAGGGCAATATCCGTCTGGCCATGGACATGCACCGGCGCATTCTCGAAACCCGGTTCGAGGGCGCCGCGGCGCCGTCCGGGCATCTGATGCGCTTGCTGCAGGATTTCGATTCCATCCGCGACGGGCTGGGGGCGGCGGCGATCTCGCTGCTGGCCGACATGCCCTTCATGCTTTTGTTCCTGTTCGGCCTGTTCCTGTGCGACCCGGTGATCGCGGTGACGGTGCTGGGCCTCAACCTGCTGATCAGCCTGTCGACCCTGCTGGCCATTCACCGCCAGCGCCTGATGTACAAGGAATTGTCCAAGGCCTCGACCTTGCGGGCCCAGGCGGCGCAGGAAAGCTTCTACGACCCCGAGACGGTGCGCCGGGTCGGCGCCGGGGCCTATCTTCAGGCCCGTTTCCGCCACGGCACCGCCCTTTACGCCGCCACGGCGCGGGCCATCCGCACCCTGTCGGCGGCGCGCGGCAATCTGTCCATGCTGGCCCAGAACATGGCCATGCTGCTGGCCGTCGGCCTGGGCGGCTGGCGGGCGGTGGAGGGCGGCATGAGCGCCGGCGTGATCCTGGCCGCCACCATGCTGGCCACCCGCTTTACCGGCGCCACCATGCAACTGGTTTCGGTGGTGCCGCAGACGCTGTCGGCCATCGCCTCGCTGGAGGCGCTGCGCACCGTCACCGGGCGTCCCACCGAGCGCCCCGAGGGCTCGTCCCTGATCCACCGGCCGGTGGCGCGCGGAGGACTGGTGGTGGACAGTGTCACCGCCCGCTATCCCGGAACGGTCCATCCCGCCCTCGACGATATCGGCCTGGAGGTGGAGCCGGGTGGAAGGCTGGCCATCATCGGCCCCTCGGGCTCGGGCAAGACCACCTTGGAAAAGGTGCTGAGCGGTATCATCCGTCCGGCCAGCGGCCGGGTGCTGCTGGACAGTGTCGACATCGCCCTGATCGATCCCTCGGATCTGCGCCGCCACGTGGCGGTATGCCCGCAGACGCCGCCGCTCTATTCGGGCACGCTGCGCGACAATCTGTCCTTCGACGGCCTGGTCGCCGACGAGGATATGATCGCCATCATGAACGTGCTGGGGGCCGGCGGCATCATGCCCATGGGCATGGGGCTGGATTTCCAGGTCATCGAGGGCGGCCGCAACCTGTCGGGCGGTCAGCGCCAGATCATCGCCCTGGCCCGGACCCTGCTGCGCGGCGCGCCGGTGACCATCCTGGACGAGCCCACCGCCTTTCTGGACGAGGCCTCGGAAAAGCGGGCCATCACCGGCATCCATCGCGTCGTGGCCAATCGCACCCTGATCGTCATTTCCCACCGCCCGGCGGTGGTGATGCTGGCCGGAAAGGTGGTCAGCCTGGACAAGGGCAAGGTGGTGGGAATCAGCCAGCGTCCGGCCAATGTGGCGGTGGGAGGTTGAGATGAAGGGCAAGCCCCCCATCCTCGCCCCCGATCTGGACAGCTTCCGCTCGCCGCTGCACGGCATCGCGCCGAAACTGACGCCGCCCTCGGCCTCGTGGCTGCTGTTCTGGTCGGCCACCGCGTTCGTGGTGATGTTCGGGGCGGCGGCGGTCATGGAACTGGACGAGGTCGTCACCGCCCCGGCCCGTATCGAGCCGTCCAGCCAGGTTCGCCATGTTCAGCATTTCGAGGGCGGCACCATCTCCGAGGTGCTGGTCCACGAGGGCACCCTGGTTTCCGAAGGCGACGTGCTGGTGCGGCTGGTCAATTCCCAAGGCGCCGGCGATCTGGCCGACAAGCGCGCCCGCTGGGCCGCCTTCCAGGCCCGTTCGGCCCGGCTCAAGGCCGATCTGGACGGCATTACCGAGATCGCCTGGCCCAAGAATGTGGAGATCGATTCCGACACCAAGCGCCGGGAAATCGCCACCCATGCCGAGCGCCTGGGCCATCGCAGTCAACAGGCCGTCGTGATCCAGCGCGAGATCGAGCGCCGCCAGCGGGAAGTCGTCGAGACCGAGACCAAATCCGCCGGCCTTTCCCGCGCCCAGGCCAAGGGCGTCGAGGAAATGCGCATCAAGAAGAAGGCCTACGAATCCGGCGTCATCGGCAATCAGGAGATCGTCAGGCTGGAGCGCGAGCAGCTGATGCTCGACACCGAGGTCTCGACGGCCCGCGAATCCATCTCGCGCCTCAAGGCTCAGCAGCGGGAAGCCGAGGCCAAGCTGTCCGAGTTCGAGAAGGGCTGGCGGGCCGGGGTCTTCGACGAGATCGGCAAGGCCGAGGCGGAAATCTCGGCGCTCAGGGCCACCATGGAGGTGGCGACCGACCGGGAATCCCGCTCGGAACTGCGCTCGCCGGTGCGCGGCATCGTCAAGATGAGCGCCATCACCAGCGTCGGCCAGGTGGCGCGACCCGGCGATACCCTGATGGACATCGTACCCATCGATGACACCCTGGTGGTGGAAGCCAAGGTGCCGCCCCAGGATATCGGCCAGTTGCACCCCGGCCTCGACGCCTCGGTGCGGCTGTCGGCCTACGACCAGTTCCGCTACGGCCATCTGGCCGGCAAGGTGACGATGGTCGGCGCCGATTCCTTCGAGGAGGTCAAGGGCCCCACCTCTCTTACGTATTACAAGGTGCAGATCCATTCCGACAAGGGGGCGCTGACCGATGCCAAGGGGGTGGCCTATCCGGTGCGCTCGGGCATGGCCGGAACCGCCTCCATCGTCATCGGTCGCAAATCTATCCTTCGTATGATTTTCGACCCGCTTCTGCGCAATGACATGATTTTTTCATTCAATTCCTTCAAAGTGAACTGGATGAGCGGGACCGGACTCCCCAGAACCGGGGGTGCCGCGCCATGATCATCGTTCGGGA
The DNA here is from genome assembly GCA_016195125.1 of Magnetospirillum sp. Taxonomy (GTDB): domain Bacteria; phylum Pseudomonadota; class Alphaproteobacteria; order Rhodospirillales; family Magnetospirillaceae; genus Phaeospirillum. The sequence goes on along the minus strand of JACQAD010000214.1, from coordinate 598 downwards.
ATCGTGCCATGCACATTAACCCGTCTCAGGCCCCGTTGCCCAAATCCCTGGCCTCGCCCATCGCCGACGCCCAGCCCCCGGCGGATTCCGGTGCCGCCGCCGCCATTATCGGCAAGGTCTCAAGCGTCAGCGGTGACGCCTGGATCATCCATAACGGCCAGAAGATTCCGGCCAAGGCCGATATGGGCCTGACCCAGGGCGATTCCGTGGAAACCGCCAAGGGCGCCCAGATCTCCATGGTCTTCGCCGACCGCTCGACCTTCGCCCTGAAGGACAAGGGCCTGGTCGGCCTGGAAGATTTCGGCTACGACCCCAAGACCAAGATCGGGCACGAGACCTTCGCGGTGGCCCAGGGCGGTTTCAGCTTCGTGTCGGGTGATATCGCCAAGACCCAGCCCGACGCCGCCAAGTTGGCCACGCCGGTGATGAGCATGGGCATTCGCGGCACCACCGTCGCCGGTGCCGTGGCCGCCGACGGCAATACCTCGGTGGCGCTGTTGCCCGATCCCGGCTCCAATTTCGTCGGTGAGGTCACCATCGCGCCGCTGGGCGGCGGTGGTGGCAGCTTTACCCTCAATTCCGCCGGATCGGGCATCAT
>JACQAD010000211.1 GCA_016195125.1 Magnetospirillum sp. | reverse complement strand
GGAACGGCAGAAATTCAGGGTTGATTCCAAAAGCAGCGCGCCCAGCACGCCGCCCATGAGGAACACCATGGTTCCAACGGATTTGTTGGGCAAAATACGGTCGTAGACTTGCAGCAGCGCCATGGGCAGTGCCAAGCCCAGCACGTTGAGGAACAACGACGCGATGGCGAGGTCGAACAGACTGCTTTTCAAAGTCGACAGAGAGGCAATGCGGAATTCCTGCGCCTCAGCGCCGCCCGCCGGCTCTGCTCCGGGGTCACTCATGTACAAGCCTCGCAGACACGGGATCGCTCTCCCTACCCCGCCTCAACATCTTGCCGCCGCCCCCAGAGCCGGTAGCTGGCGGAGAATAGCCTTCCGCCCCACCGATAACCATAACCGATTGCTCATATCTTGCCGACGAAGTCTGGTACTGGCAGCATTCCCCGCCTTATGATGGCGTCGATTCCCGTCGAACCCCTGATCGAGAGCGGATCCTTGAGCGAACATACGAAAATGCCCCGGCCGGTCAGCGTCGATATGATCGAGCGGTTAATCGCATTGGATACTACGAGTTACAAGACTAATTTGCGGTTAATAGACTATGCATCCAAGACGCTGACGGAGCTGGGGGCCAGCGTCCGCTTGACTTGGGATGAACACCGCCACAAGGCGAATCTTTTTGCTACAATTGGCGACCCGACAATTCCTGGAATTGTTCTTTCCGGCCACACCGATGTGGTTCCGGTTGACGGCCAGGATTGGTCGTCCGACCCGTTTCAGCTGCGTGAGCAGGACGAGAAACTATACGGCCGCGGCACCGCCGATATGAAGAGCTTCATAGCCATAGCCCTGGCCCTGGCTCCTGAATTCGCGGCGGCGAAGCTGCGCATGCCGATTCATTATGCCTTTTCCTATGATGAGGAGGTCGGCTGCATCGGTGTCCGCCGTCTGATCGACGATCTGGCCAATCTCCCGGTTCGCCCTCTGCTGTGCATCGTGGGAGAACCGACCGACATGAAGGCGGTGATCGGCCACAAAGGCAAGAAGAGCGTCCGCTGTCATGTGGAAGGGCATGAATGCCACTCGGCCCTTAATCACCGAGGCGTCAATGCGGTGGAGATCGCCGCCGAGATGGTGACGCGATTACGAACCATGCAGCGGCGCATCCGTGAGTTGGGGCCGTTCGATTCCGGCTATCAGCCGCCCTATACCACCGTCCATACCGGCACCATGTCGGGCGGCACGGCCCTCAACATCGTTCCAAAATCCTGCTCGTTCGAGTTCGAGATCCGCAATCTTCCCGATCACGACCCCGAGGAACTGATGGCCGAGATCAGGGGGTGGGCTCAGGATCTGGTGCCTGAAATGCTCGAGATCAGCCCGGCCAGCGGCATCACCATGGACGAGCACAATTCCACTCCCGGCCTGGGGATGGACGAAATGGATCAAGCCGTCCGCCTGGTCTGCGCCCTGTCGGGCAGCAACGAGACCAGCAAGGTGGCCTTCACCACCGAGGCCGGCCTGTTTCAACGGGCCGGAGTGCCGGCGGTGGTCTGCGGACCGGGAAGCATCTTGCAGGCCCACCGCCCCGATGAGTTCATCACCCTCGAGCAGGTTTCCCGCTGCGAATCCTTCCTGCGCCGGTTGCTCGACCATATGAGCGTCCGGCAAAGCTAATCGATGATGGCCTGTAAGGAGGTCCAGGTGCCGGCCGAGGGAGCCAGCAGCAAACAGCCGGGCTCGGCGCGGGGGCGATAGGGGCGGCCGTCGGTCAGGGCGGCGTATCCGCCCGCTTCGGCATGGATCAAGACCCCCGCCGCATGGTCCCAAGGCATCAGCCGGTTGTAATGGGCAAAGTGCAGAACACCCGTTACCAGATCGATATAATCGTGGGCGGCACTGCCTTTACGGCCAATTTTGGCCACCAGGGATGACAGAAGTCCCGACCGCTTGACCGAGCCGGTCAGGTCGGCCAGCGGTGCCGGAGGCAGAACCCGTAGGCGGTTATCCCCCTCCCAGGCGCCGGAGCCCTGTTGGGCGATGATCAGGCGATCGGTGGTGGGATCCAATATCCAGCCCGCCACCGTCACTCCGTCGCGCACCAGGGCGACGATCACGGCGAATCGGGCATTGCCCTTGGCGAAATTGGCGGTTCCGTCGACGGGATCGATGACCCAGACAATCCCCTCGTTATCCAGTGCCTGCAGCAGACGGTGATCCGCGGAGACCGCCTCTTCTCCGACGACACGGGCTCCGGGAATCAAATCCGCCAGTCGGCGGGTCAGAACCCGCTCGGCCTCGATATCGGCCTCGGTCACCAGCTCGCCGGGTTTCTTTTCGCGGATCTGGCCGGCGGACAGGTGGCGAAAGCGGGTCAGAATCTCCTCGGCCGCCACCTCGCGAATGATGGAAGCCACTTGTTGAGGATCGACCTGTCCCACACTCATCAATGCCCCCTGCCCTCGGCCTGGCGTTGGTGAAAGCGGCGGATATCGGCGGGATCGAGCTTGACCCGGATGAAAGCCTGACGATCGTCGTCGCGGCGTGCCACCACCTCGCCATGACGGTACAGCCAGGAGATGGAGGCGCCGTCGCTTAATGCCAAGGCCACGTCGACGGTTTCGCGGGCCGACCCCAAGCGCCGATCCAGATCGGCCAACAACTCGGCAATTCCCTGCCCCGTCACCGCCGACAGCGCCATGGCCCCCTCGCGCCGCTTGGCCTGATTGATCACCTCCAGGCGGCGGGATTCCGGCAGCAGGTCGATCTTGTTCAAGGCCTCCACCAATCCCCGATCCACCACCTCGCCCAGGCCCAATTCCTTGAGCACCGTCTCCACATCGCTGGCCTGGGCATCGGTATCGGGGTGGGAGATGTCGCGTACATGCACCACCACGTCGGCTTCCAGCACCTCTTCCAAAGTGGCGCGGAAGGCGGCCACCAATTCGTGGGGCAGGTCGGAGATGAAGCCCACCGTGTCCGACAGGATGATTTTGCGCCCCGACGGCAGCACCAGGGTGCGCATGGTCGTGTCCAGGGTGGCGAACAGCATGTCCTTGGCCAGCACCTCGGCCCTGGTCAGGTTGTTGAACAACGTCGATTTGCCGGCATTGGTGTAACCCACCAGGGCGACGATGGGATAAGGGACGCGGCGCCGTGCCTTGCGATGCAGATCACGGGTCCGTTTGACGTCCTCCAGCTCGCGCTCGAGCTTGACGATACGGTCGCCGATCATGCGGCGGTCGGCCTCGATCTGAGTTTCACCGGGGCCGCCAAGGAAGCCGAACCCACCCCGCTGACGCTCCAGATGGGTCCAGGAACGGACCAGCCGCGACCGCTGATAACTGAGCGCCGCCAGTTCCACCTGCAGCGTTCCCTCGCGGGTCCGCGCCCGGGCGCCGAAAATTTCCAGGATCAGGCCGGTACGGTCGATGACCTTGGCGCCCCAGGCCTTTTCCAGATTGCGCTGTTGCACCGGCGTCAGGTGAGTGTCGACCACCACCAATCCGATCTCGCGCTCCTCGATCTCCTCGGCCAGACGCTCGACGGCGCCCTTGCCCAGCAAGGTTGCCGGACGAGCCTTGGTCACATTCACCGCCTCGGCGGCAACGATTTCGAGTTCAATCGCCCCAGCCAGCCCCACCGCCTCAGCCAGCCGGGCTTCGGGCAAACGAGAGGCATCCCCGCCCTTGAAGGCAGGGTGCACCACCATGGCGCGCTGCGGCGCGGCTGCGGTAGGGCCTGGCTCTCCCACCTACTCTTCGCCGTTTTCCTTGATCGGCGGCTCGAAGAGCGAAATGGGTGTCGACGGCATGATCGTCGAAATGGCGTGCTTATAAACGAGCTGGGTATGACCATCCCGTCGCAGCAGCACCGAGAAATTATCGAACCAAGTAACGATACCCTGCAGCTTTACACCGTTGACCAGGAAAATCGTAACCGGAGTCTTGTTCTTACGGATGTAATTTAGAAAAACATCCTGAACATTTTGGGACTTCTCTGCGGACATGTGTCAAATCCGTTCTTATTGCCCGATTTTGGTTGTGGGGATGAGGTTAGGCACCTTCCCGTCGAACCCATGTCGTTATCATCAATCCCAACAGATGGGAACCTATAGTTCGCGCACAAGATCAGCCAAGTCCCGGCAAGCGGCCAAAAAGCGGGCCGGCGGATGAGCAAACTCACCTTCGTATGGGATATGGGGGCGCATCACGATGGGAATGCAGCCGGCATTGACGGCGCAATGGGTGTCGATGGGCGAATCACCGACGAACCACACCTGTGGTCCGGCCTCGATGCCGGTCTTGGCCAGGGCGAGATGCACGGGAGCGGCGGCCGGCTTATCGGCCTCGGCATCGTCGGCACCGACCAGACGGACGAACCAGCGGGTCCAGCCCATGATCTCGGCCTCCTTACGAAGAAAGCCGCCCCGCTTGTTGCTCACCACCGCCAGCACCACGCCTTCCCCATGCAGGGCGGCCAGCATCTCGCCGGCGCCGGGCAAGGGCTTGAGGTGATCGAGATGAATGGACTCGAAACTGCGGGTAAAGACGTCGCGGGCTTCGGTCCAGCGATCCCCGAACATGGCGGGAAAGGAATCGCGCATGGAGGCGGCGACCCGTTCCCGAGTCTCGTCCATGCTCCATTCCGCCATGCCGAAATGACGGAAGGTCATGTTGTAGGCTTCCTGGATACACACCCAGGAATCCACCAGGGTGTTGTCCCAGTCGAAGATCACCGCCTTGGGGCGGGTCAGCGTGGCCGAAATCATGATCAGAAATATTCCAGGCGAACCGAGAACATCTTCTCGACCTTCTTCACCGCATCGGCGGTGGCGAACAAGATGACGCGATCGCCGGGCTTGATCACGGTATTGCCGCGCGGACTGACCACCTTGCCGTCATGGACCACCGCCCCCAGCAACACGCCGGCGGGCAGCTTGACCTCGCGCAGCGGCTTGCCGACCAGGGATGAGGTCTCCAGGGCATCGGCCTCGATCAATTCGCCGAAGCCCTCGTGCAGGGAATGGACGGCGTGGATACGACCGCGGCGAACATGCTGGAGAATGTTGGAAACCGTGATGGCGCGAGGCGAGATGACCACGTCGATGCCCAAAGGCGCCACCAGGGCATTATAGGTGGTCTTATTGATGAGCGTCATGGTCCGGCGGCAGCCATAGCGCTTGGCCAGCAGGCCCGCCAGGATATTGGTCTCGTCATCGTTGGTGACCGCCACCACCGCCTCGGCGGCGGCGACCGAGGCCTCCTCCAGAATTTCCGGGTCGAGGACATCGCCATTCAACACCACGGTG
>JACQAD010000210.1 GCA_016195125.1 Magnetospirillum sp. | reverse complement strand
GGGGTGGTTGGCCCGCATCAGACGGCGATGCGCCTCGCGAATCTGCTCGGGGGTGGCGCCGGGGGCAAGGCCCAGGATCTCGTAGGCCTGGGCGGGAGTCATGGCCGAGTCCGGCGGCGGCGGCGCGGCGGCGGACGGGGGCTCCTGGCCCTTGCCGCGCATGCGCTGGATGGTCCGCCAGAATCCGTGCAGGCGCAGGGCTCGGCTGATCCAGGGCGACAGGCCGGCGGCGATGGCGAACAGGCCGCCGAGCTTGCCGGTGGCCACCAGGGCGATGCCGCCCACCACCAGCAGGATCATGATGGCGGCGATCAGGGTCTTGCGGGCCTGATCCGGCGGCGCCTTGGACCACCAGCGCAGCGCCCACCAGATGCCGAGGATGGCCGCAAGGACAAGGATCAGGCGCAGCGCCATGGACCGGAGATCACTCGAAATCGAAGGAAGAATCGCCGTCGGTCAATTCGAACAGCCGGCGCACGTTGCCCGAGGCGCCGCGCAGGGTAAGCCGGGTGCTGCCGTTACCCAGAATCTCGTCCTTGGCCAGGTGCAGCATGCCGAGCCCCACGGAGTCCACCCTGGCGACCTTGGACAAGTCGAAGATGACCCGCGAGGCCCGAATAGAGCGCAGATCGCCGATCAGCCCTTCCATCAGACGGCGCGTTGAGGCAAAATGGAAACGAACAATCGATCGTAAATGGAGGTCTCATGTCGGTTCAGCTGTGGCAGCCCTCGAGGGAGCGGGCGGAGGGAAGCGGTCTGGCCGCCTTCATGGCACTGGCGAACGACCGTTTCCAGGTGGGCGCCGACGATTACCAATCCCTGTGGCGCTGGTCGGTCGATCAGCCGAACCAATTCTGGCCCCTGGTGTGGGAGTATTGCGGCCTGATCGGCGAGGGGCCGGGCGCGGTGGTGGTCGATGATCCCGCCCGCATGCCCGGTGCCGCCTGGTTCCCCCAGGCCCGCCTGAATTTCGCCGAGACTCTGCTGCGCCGCCGCGACGACGGTGACGCCATCGTTTTCTGGGGTGAGGACAAGGTCAAGCGGCGGATCAGCTTCGCCGGGCTTCATGCCGAGGTCTCGCGCCTGCAGCAGGCTTTGCAGGCGGCGGGAATTGGCGTGGGCGACCGGGTGGCCGGCTACATGCCCAATCTGCCGGAATCGGTGGCCTTCATGCTGGCGGCGTCGTCGCTGGGCGCCATCTGGTCGTCGGCGTCGCCGGATTTCGGCGTCCAGGGCGTGCTGGACCGCTTCGGCCAGATCGCGCCCAAGGTGCTGGTGGCGGCCGAGGGCTATTTCTATTCCGGCAAGAGTCACGATTGCCTGGACAAGCTGGCCGCCATCGTGCCGGGCCTCGCCTCGCTGGAACGGGTGGTGGTGGTGCCCTATACGCGAGAGCGGGCCGACATCTCGGCCGTGGACAAGGCGGTGCACCTGGCCGATTTCGTGGCGCCCCATGCCGCCAGGGCGGTGGAGTTCGCGCGGCTGCCCTTCGATCATCCGCTCTACATCATGTATTCGTCGGGGACCACCGTGGCGCCCAAATGCATCGTCCATTCGGCGGGCGGCGCGTTGATCCAGCAATTGAAGGAGCACCGGCTGCATTGCGACGTCAAGGCGGGCGACCGGGTCTTCTACTTCACCACCTGCGGCTGGATGATGTGGAACTGGCTGGTGGCCGGTCTGGGGGCCGAGGCCACATTGCTGCTCTATGACGGCAATCCCAGCCATCTGGGGGGGCGCATCCTGTTTGATTTCGCCGATGCCGAGGGCATGACCCTGTTCGGCACCTCGGCCAAGTGGATCGACGCCATCGCCAAGATGGGGCTGGAGCCGGCCAAGACCCACAGCCTGGCCAGTGTGCGGACCATCTGCTCCACCGGTTCGGTGCTGGCGCCCGAGGGCTTCGACTATATCTACGCCAAGGTGAAGACGGACGTGCAACTGGCCTCCATCTCGGGGGGCACCGACATCATCTCGTGCTTCATGCTGGGCAATCCCATCGGCCCGGTCTATCGCGGCGAGATCCAGTGCCGGGGCCTCGGAATGAAGGTCGAGGTCTTCGACGAGAGCGGGAGCGCGGTGGAAGGCCGCAAGGGCGAGCTGGTCTGTACCCGGGCCTTCCCGTCCATGCCGGTGGGTTTTTGGGGTGATCCCGGCGGCGCCAAGTACCGGGCCGCCTATTTCGAGAAATATCCGGGGATCTGGACCCATGGCGATTGGGTGGAACTGACGGCCACCGGCGGGATCGTGGTCTATGGCCGTTCCGACGCGACCCTCAATCCCGGCGGCGTGCGCATCGGCACCGCCGAGATCTATCGTCAGGTCGAGCAGATCGACGACGTGATGGAAAGCCTGGTGATCGGTCAGGATTGGCAGGGCGACGTCCGGGTGATTCTGTTCGTGCGCCTGCGTGACGGCATCCGACTCTCCGCCGAATTGGAGAGCCTGATAAGGAAGCGCATCCGCGACAACACCACGCCCCGGCATGTCCCGGCCAAGGTGGTGCAGGTCGATGACATTCCCCGGACCAAATCGGGAAAGATCGTGGAACTGGCGGTCCGCGACGTGGTCCACGGCCGTGGCGTCAAGAATCGCGAGGCCCTGGCCAATCCCGAGGCGCTGGATCTGTTTCAGGGTCGAGCCGAATTGGAGGAGTGATAGACGCCCTCAGACATTCGTTATAGGCTTTCGCCAACAAGAATGCGAAGTGGAGGAACAGTCATGGATCGACGGTCATTTCTGCGAAACGCCACCGGTGCCGCCTGCCTGTGTGGCGCCTGCGGCGGCTCCATCGCCCAGGCCGTGGCGGCCGATGGGGCGCATTGGGCCTATGAGGGGCATGGCGGCCCCAAGGAATGGGGCTCGCTGGCCCCGGAATATGCCGCCTGCTCCATGGGCAAGGAGCAATCTCCCGTCGATCTGACCAAGCCCATCGCCGCCATTATCGGCGACCCGGTGGCGGCGTGGCGGCCCATGCCGTTGCGGGTGCTGAACAACGGCCACACCATCCAGGTGGATTGTGCCGGCGGCGGCACCCTGGCCCTGGACGGCAAGTCCTATGAATTGCTGCAATTCCACTTCCATCATCCCAGCGAGCACACGGTCGACGGCGCCTTCTTCGACATGGAATGCCACTTCGTGCACAAGCATGCCGATGGCGGGCTGGCGGTGCTGGGCGTGATGATCGCCAAGGGTGCCGCCAACCCGGCCCTGGAGGCCATCTGGCAGGTCATGCCCACCAAGGGCGGCGAGACCGTTACCGCCACCACCATGCTTGATCCCACCATGCTGCTGCCCAAGGATGCGGTGACCTTCCGCTATGCCGGCTCGTTGACCACCCCGCCCTGCACCGAGGTGGTGCAATGGGTGGTGTATCGTCAGGCCGTCACCGCCTCGGCCGAGCAACTGGCGGCGTTCGCCAAGCTGTTCCCCAACAATGCGCGGCCGGTTCAGCCGCTCAACCGTCGCAAGCTTCTGCTCGACGTCATGTGAGGTCGCCCATGAAGACCAGGGTTCCCGCCGTCGTCCCTAGCCTGGCGTCACTCCTCTTCCTGGGGGCTTGCGCGTCGGAGCCTCCGATGACCTCCGGCATGGGGGGCTGGGTCAAGGGAGCCTGGATCGTTACCGATGCCTTCGCCGCGGGCGGCGTCACCGATCCGCACTCGGCACCGCGGGGACAGGTCATTCGCCTCGAGGCCGAGTCGGCCGGTGATGCCGCCGGCCGGATCTGTCCCGGGCCGTCCTATGGCGAGTCTCAGGACAGTCTGGCCGCTTTCTCGGGCGCCGGCGCCCCTGATTGGCCCGGCATGGGGGGAATGGTCACTATCCTCGAGGTGACCTGCGCCGGTCAGCCTTTCGCCCGCTACGCCGTCCTGGCCGACGGCTCCATGCTGACACGCTATGGCGCCTGGCTCCTGCGGCTGGAGCAAGGCGAGAAGCTGGCGGCCAATCCCGCGCCCATGAGTCCCGAACCCGCCATGGCGCCGGTGCCGGTCCTTCCCATTTCGGATGCCGCCCCGCCGCCTGCTTCCGCGCCCGTGGCGGCGGCCCCGCCCAAGCTGGTCTATCTGGCGTCGTACAGGACCGAGGCCTGGGCCAAGAAAGGCTGGGGCATTCTGATGGCGCAATCGCCCAGCCTGAAGGGGCTGGAGCCGGTGACCCACCCGGTGGAGATCAAGGGCAAGGGCAAGTTCGTCCGCTTGTTCGCGGCCGCCAAGGATGACCAATCCGGTGCCCATCTGTGCAAGGAATTGGGCAAGACCATCAAGGAATGCGGAATCAAGGGGCGGGATAAGTAGCCCGCGGGCTGCTTAGAAGCGATAGCCTAAGCCGGCACCCAGCATCAGCCCCGATTCCGAGGCGCTGGGGCGGCTGGCGGCGGCAACGCCGCCGACGCTGAAGGCCGGACTCACCTGATGAATCAGGCTGAGCGACATGTTGATGTCGCTGGCCGGATGGTAGGGGTCGGTGAACGACGCGCCCAATTGCTGGGCATTGGGGCTGAAGCTTGTATTGTCGGCGCGGCGAACCCCCAGGCTGAAGGCCGCCACGCTGTCGGTTCCCAGCAGGGCTCCGCCATAAGTGGCGGAGAGATCGGCGCTGCGATTGGCGCCATCGCTCTTCAGGGACGAAGACAACCGCGCCGCGCCGATTCCATAGGCCACATAGCCGCCGACCGCCAGTGCCCCGCGCGGCGTGGCGAAAGGCAGGGCGTTGGCCCTGGTGTTGTCGGAGACGGCGCCCAGGCTGAAATTTCCCGTCGAGGTCAGGGGGATGCGGGTTTCGCCGAAGCCCGTGCCGGTCATATCCGGGCGTGTGCCGATTCCACCGGGGACCAATCGGCTGGGCGCGTTCAACTCCGCCGAATCCGCCCCGCCCGCCGCCAACAAGGGCAGCGCGATCAGAGTACTCAGGACGAGGCGACCCAAACGCATGACGGGCTCATGACGAAACCTATTCTCACCAATGCATATAGGCGCGTTATTGATGCGGGAGAAGTCCCAAGGCCCAATTCGTGACTCTTTCGAGTCGGGGTGTTGCAGTTTTGCACTGCAGCATCGGGTCTCGACCTTAGGCCAAGTCGCGGTGATCGGAGCCGGTCCCCGCAAGCGGCGCGCGGCGATCCAATCCGCCACGAGTTTCATCGAGCGCAGGCTGGTGTTACGGCGTTTCGCCGACGATGGTCTCGCTTCGGGCGCTACCCTGCTCGGGGGCCAGAACCCCGACCAGCCAGGGCATGAGGGGGGCCAGGCTGTCGCGTAATTGCCATGGCGGGTTGATGATCAGCATGCCGCTGCCGTTGAGGCGGAACGGATCAAGGGCGGGCCGCAGCATCAATTCCACCGCCAAGGTCTCCGGCCCGCCGTCCTGGGCCAGGGCTTCGTGAAAGCGGGCGACCGGCTCGGCGCCCTTGATGGGGTACCAGACCAGATAGATGCCGGTGGGCCAGAGCTTGCGGGCCCGGCGCAAGGCGGCCAGAAGACGCTGGAACTCGTCCTTGACCTCGAAGGGCGGGTCCATCAGCACCAGGCCACGGCGCTCGGCCGGCGGCAGCAGGCCCTTGGCGGCAAGGTATCCGTCCAGATGATGGACGCCGACGCGACGGTCGCCGTGGAAGCGCGAACGCAGCACCTCCACGTCCTTGGGGTGAAGCTCCACCAGCGCCATGCGATCCTGGGGGCGCATCAGACCGCGCATCAATTCGGGAGAGCCGGGATAGCGGCGAAGATTGCCGTCGGAATTCCACGACCGGATCACCGCCAGATAGGCCTGCAATTCCTCGGGCGGTGTCCCCGCCTCCAAAAGGCGGGCGATGCCGCCCATGTATTCGCCGGTCTTGCCAGCCTCGTCCGCCTCCAGATCGTAGGCCCCGATGCCGGCATGGGTGTCCAGGGCGAAAAACGGCGTGTCCTTGCGCTTCAGGCTGGCGACCACCAGGGCGAGAATGGCGTGCTTCATCACATCGGCGAAATTTCCGGCGTGATAGGCATGGCGGTAGTTCATGGGATTCTCTCTTCCATATGGCGGCGGCAGCATAAGGCTGGTGGCGGCTGGGCGGAAGAGTCTCGATAATAGAATTAGTATTATTAAAGGTAGGAGCAAAATACAGTATTCACCTTATGAATATACCTAAGCTGGCAAAACGGTAGAGTGTGCATAATACCATCGGCATAGATACCACCTCGTGCATTGCGCGAAGGCAAAGTTGCTTCAGGTTTTGTATATACAATCTTATAAGAACACTTGCCCAAAATGCGTTGTCAGATGACACATTTTGCCACACACTTTGGCATCGCATGATCTTTGGTTTAGTGTAGTGTCTCGGCAAGCAGGCGGCCTATCCATATGCTTGGCCCAGAGTAAAACGGGTAGCTACCCTTCGCTCTTGCTCTTGTGAGGACGAACCATGTCGCGAGCAGACATTTACCTTTCCGGGGTTGAGCGGACCTTTGGTGCGGATGAGATTATCGTCAGCAAGACCGATACCAAGGGTCGCATCATTTATGCCAACGAAGTGTTCCTTCGCATGGCCGGTTATGCCGAGGCCGATATCCTGAACCAGGCCCATAGCATCATCCGCCATCCTGAGATGCCGCGCTGCGTCTTCAAACTGCTGTGGGACACCATCGAGGCGGGCAAGGAAATCTTCGCCTACGTCAAGAACCGCTCCAAGAACGGCGATCATTACTGGGTACTCGCCCACGTCACTCCCACCTTCGACAAGAGTGGCAATATCGTCAGCTATCATTCCAACCGGCGTTCGCCGAAGCGCGATGCGGTCGCCAAGGTGGAGGGGCTCTACAAGGAACTGCTCGCCATCGAGCAGGGGCACAGTGACCGCAAGGCGGGAATGGAAGCCGCCTTCCAGGCCATGGTCGGCAAATTGCAAGGCGCGGGAGTTCCCTACGATGAATTCGTCTTCTCTCTCTAGGGCCCTGGCCGCCAGCATCCTGGCCGCCGGCTTGTGCGCGGTGGGGATGGTGATCGCCTTGACGCGAGGGGCTTTCCTGGATGCCGGCGCCATGGGGCTGGCGGTGGTGGCGGCTCTGGCTTCGCTGGTTTTTGTCAACAAGGCCCGATCGAGCATTCATCGAGCCTGCACCATTCTGGGGGAAGCCGGGGCGGGCCGTCTGGATGCCCGCGTCATCGGCATCACCGAGGGCGGAGTGCTGGGCCAGTTGGACAAATCCATCAACCGCCTGCTCGACCTGACCGAAGCCTTCACCAAGGAGGCCGACGCCGCCATGGCCCTGACCTCCGAGGGCCGCTATTTCCGTCACATCCTGACCGACGGGCTGGTGGGTGAATTCGCCGACCATGCTCGCCTGATCAACAAAGCCCTGTCGGAGATGGAGAAGCGGGCCCAGGCCTTCAGCACCGAAGCCACCGGTGTCGGATCCACCATCAAGCACGTGACCCAGGTGGTGGCCTCCACCGCCACCGAGCTGGAGGCCACCGCCCAGCAGATGTCCGATATCGCCAGCCGGACCAGCGACCAGTCCACCAAGGTCGCCGGTGCCGCCGAGGACGCCTACTCCCATGTGGAAGCCGTCGCCGCCGCCGCCGAGCAGGTGTCGTCGGGCATTCGCGAGGTGGCCGAGCGGATTCAGGAATCCGCGCGCATGGCCCAGGAGACGGTGCGCGTCGCCACCGAGACCGACGAGGCCATCAACGGCCTGAATACCGCCGCCCTGAAGATCGGCGAGGTGGTCAATCTCATCACCGAGATCGCCTCGCAGACCAATCTTCTGGCCTTGAACGCCACCATCGAGGCGGCCCGCGCCGGTGAGGCGGGCAAGGGCTTCGCCGTGGTCGCCAACGAGGTCAAGCATCTGGCCAATCAGACGGCGCGCGCCACCGACGAGATCTCCAGCCAGATCGGCGGCATGCGCCATGCCACCGAACAGGCGGTCAGCGCCGTGCGCAACATCGCCGGCAAGATCCGCGAGATCAACGACAACGCCACCGGCATCGCCGACACCACCGAGCAGCAGAGCGCCGCCGTGGCCGAGATGAGCCGCTCCATCCGAACCGTCGCCGCCGATGTCCAG
>JACQAD010000209.1 GCA_016195125.1 Magnetospirillum sp. | reverse complement strand
GATGCGGGCTAAAACAAGCGCCCCCGCGCACATGCTGCAGGGCTCAATTGTAACATACAGGGTACACTCCTGCAACCACTTGGAAGAAAGATAATTGGTGGCTTGGGTGATCGCCAGCATTTCGGCATGGGCGGTGGGGTCGCCCAGTTCCTCCACCCGATTGCCGGCGGCGGCGATGACGGCGCCCTGGCGGACGATCACCGCGCCCACCGGCACTTCGCCCCTGCGGGCGGCAGCCTCGGCCTCCTCGAGGGCCAGAGACATGAAGCCGCTCATGTCAGCGCTTGGCCGCCACCAGATCGGTCTTGGCGATACGGCGCAGCGACACTTCCAGGCGGGCGTCGGCCTTGGCGATCTCCATCAGGGCGTCGCGGGTGAAGTCGATATGGGCCTCGGCGGCGGCCTTGGCGGCGTCGGGGTCGCCGGCCATCACCGTCTCGTAGACGGCGCGGTGCTGCTCCAGCAGCAGTTCGCGCACGCCCTGGCGCTGGTAGAGCTTGGCGCGGTTGTAGAACACGTCCTTGCGCAGCATGTCCGACAGCGAGCGCATGATGTGCAGCATCACCAGATTGTGCGAGGCCTCGTAGACCGCCAGATGGAAATCGGCGTCGGATTCGGCCTCGTCGCTGGAATCCAGCTGCTGGTGGGCCTGTTCCATCTTCTCGAAGCACTCGCGCACCAGGGCGCGGTCCACGTCGGTGCCGCGCAGCGCCGCGAAATAGGCGGCCGAGCCCTCGACGAAGCGGCGGAATTCCAGATAGTCGAAGGTGGTTTCGGGCCGCGATGCCAGGGCCGTGTAGAGCGGTTCGGTGAAGCCCTCGCCCAGCAGCGGCGCCACGAAGGTGGCTCCGCCGCGGCCCGAGGTCAGCAGGCCGCGCTTCTCCAGCTTCTCCAGCGCTTCGCGCAACGAGGGCCGCGACACGTCGAAGCGCTGGGCCAGTTCGCGTTCGGCCAGCAGGCGCTCGCCCGGCTTCAGGCTGCCCTCCAGGATCAGCTGTTCAAGATGGTCGGCGATAGTGTCCGCCAGCTTGGCGGTTCGGATGGGTTCGGTCATGGCTTGCCCTCGATTTCCCTGCCCTGTCTAGCCACCCTTCCGGGTCGTGTAAAGAATGCTCTAATGCATGGTAGCCTGATACAGCCTGTTTACAACAGTGGTAAAAAGATTTATCCACCGCGCTACCGTCGATCAATAGGATGAGCCATGATCCCCTCCGCCTCGGGTAAGCCTCCCTTCCGCAAGCTTCTGGTCGCCAATCGCGGCGAGATCGCCATCCGCATCTGCCGCGCCGCCACCGAGCTGGGCCTGGCCACGGTGGCGGTCTATTCCACCGAGGACCGCTTCGCGCTGCATCGCTTCAAGGCCGATGAATCCTATCTGATCGGCCAGGGCAAGGGACCGATCGAGGCTTATCTGTCCATCGACGAGATGATCCGGGTGGGCAAGGAGGCGGGTTGCGACGCCGTTCATCCCGGTTACGGCTTCCTGTCCGAGAATCCCGACTTCGCCGATGCGGTCCGCGCGGCGGGCATGGCCTTCGTCGGCCCTTCCTCGACGGTGATGCGCCTGTTGGGCAACAAGGTGGCGGCCCGCGAACTGGCGCAACAGGCCGGGGTGCCGGTGATGCCGGCCACCGGGCCGCTGCCCGCCGATCTTGGTGCGCCGGGCGCGCCATGTGGAGGTGCAGATCCTGGGCGATTCCCAGGGCAATCTGGTCCATCTCTACGAGCGCGATTGCTCGGTCCAGCGCCGCAATCAGAAAGTGGTCGAGCGGGCGCCGGCTCCCTATCTCGACGGCCGCCAGCGGGTCGAGCTGTGCGAGGCGGCGCTGAAGCTTGCCCGTGCCGCTCAGTACGAGAATGCCGGCACCGTCGAGTTCCTGATGGATATGGAGACGGCGTCCTTCTACTTCATCGAGGTCAATCCCCGCGTCCAGGTGGAGCACACGGTGACCGAGGTGGTCACCGGCATCGACATCGTCAAGGCACAGATCCGAATCGCCGGCGGCGCGCCCATCGGCACGCCGGGCTCGGACGTGCCCAAACAGGCCGACATTCCGCTCAACGGCCACGCCATCCAGTGCCGGATCACCACCGAGGATCCGGCCAACAACTTCATTCCCGATTACGGCCGCATCACCGCCTATCGCGGCGCCAACGGCTTCGGCATCCGCCTGGACGGCGGCACCGCCTTTTCCGGGGCGCAGATCACCCGGCACTACGATTCCCTCCTGGAGAAGGTCACCGCCTGGGCGCCGACGCCCCAAGAAGCCATCGCCCGCATGGATCGGGCCTTGCGCGAGTTCCGCATCCGGGGCGTGGCCACCAATCTGACCTTCCTGGAAAGCGTCATCGGCCATCCCAAATTCATCGGCTGCGCCTATACCACCCGCTTCATCGACGAGACGCCGGAACTGTTCGCCAGGCAGGAACGCCGCGACCGCGCCACCAAGGTGCTGGGCTTTGTCGGCGACGTCATGATCAACGGCAACCCGGAAGTGGCGGGCCTCAAGCGCCCGGTCGTCGCTCACCTGCCCGACCTGCCGCCGGTGCCGCCCATCGAGCCGCCAGCCGGCACCAAGCAAATCCTCGACAGGCTCGGCGCCGAGGGGCTGGCCAAGTGGATGGGCGAGCAAAAGCGCGTCCTCGTCACCGACACCACCTTCCGCGACGCCCATCAATCCCTGATCGCCACGCGCATGCGCACCTATGATCTGGCAGCGGCGGCGCCGGCCTATGCGCGGCTGCTGCCCGGCCTGTTCTCGGTGGAATGCTGGGGCGGCGCCACCTTCGACGTGGCCATGCGCTTCCTGAAGGAAGACCCGTGGGAGCGTCTGCGCGCGTTCAGGACCGCCATGCCCAATCTGCTGCTGCAGATGCTGCTGCGCTCGGCCAATGCGGTGGGCTACACCAATTATCCCGACAACGTGGTCAAGCATTTCGTCGCCCAGGCCGCCGAGAACGGCGTCGATGTCTTCCGCGTCTTCGATTCCCTCAACTGGGTCGACAACATGCATGTGGCCATCGAGGCGGTGCGGGAATCCGGCAAGGTCTGCGAGGCCGCCATCTGCTACACCGGCGACATCTTCGATGCGGCGCGGCCCAAATACGACCTCAAATACTATGTGAGCATGGCCAGGCAATTGGAGAAGGCCGGCGCCCATATCCTGGGCATCAAGGACATGGCCGGTCTGGCCAAGCCCCGCGCCATCGCCGCCTTGGTCAAGGCCTTGAAACAGGAGGTGGGGCTGCCTATCCACTTCCATACCCACGACACGTCGGGCCTGTCGGCGGCCAGCGTGCTGGCGGCGGTGGATGCAGGCGTCGATGCCGTCGATGCCGCCATGGATGCCATGAGCGGCCTGACCAGTCAGCCGCCCTTGGGCTCCATCTGCGCGGCGCTTTCCGGGCATGAGCGCGATCCCGGCCTGGACCAGGGCACGCTGAACGCCATCTCGCGCTATTGGGAGGGGGTTCGCGCGCTGTACGCCCCCTTCGAGGCCGACATCAAGTCGGGCACCGCCGAGGTCTATCTCCACGAGATGCCCGGCGGCCAGTACACCAATCTGCGCGCCCAGGCCCGAAGCCTGGGGGTGGAGCAGCACTGGGATCAGGTGGCCCAGGCCTATGCCGACGTCAACCGCATGTTCGGCGACGTGGTCAAGGTCACGCCGACCAGCAAGGTGGTGGGCGATATGGCCCTGATGATGGTCACCAGTAATCTGACTCCCGCAGATGTGCTCGACCCGCATAAGGAAATCGCCTTTCCCGAATCCGTGGTGTCGTTCTTCAAGGGTGATCTCGGCCAGCCCACCGGCGGTTTCCCGGCGGCGCTGCAGAAGAAGGTGCTGGGCGAGGCCAAGGCCATCCAGGTTCGGCCCGGTGCGGTGTTGCCGCCCGCCGATCTGGATCTGGTGCGCGCCGAGGCCGAGAAGAAGGCCGGACGCAAGCTGTCCGACGCCGAGCTGGCCTCCTACCTGATGTATCCCAAGGTCTTCACCGATTTCGCCCACCATCAGCGCCAGTACGGCGATGTCTCGGCGTTGCCCACCGACGTGTTCTTCTGGGGCATGCAGCCGGGTCAGGAAATCGCCATCGACCTGGAAAAGGGCAAGAGCCTGATCGTCCGCTTTCTCGCCGCCAGCGAGGCCGACGAGGATGGTGAGCGCAAGGTGTTCTTCGAACTGAACGGCCAGCCCCGCACCGTCAAGGTCGCCGATCGCAAGGTGGCCCCCGCCAGGGCGGCGCGGCCCAAGGCCGAAGCCGGCAATGCCGACCATGTGGGCGCCCCCATGCCCGGCCTGGTGGTCAGCGTCGCCGTGCATGCCGGCCAGGTGGTGGAGAAGGGCGACCTGATGGTGGCCATCGAGGCCATGAAGATGGAAACCGCGATCCGCGCCGACCGCGCCGGCACCATCGCCTCGGTCACCGTCACGCCCGGCACTCAGGTGGAGGCCAAGGATCTGCTGGTGGTGATGGCGTGATCTTGCTTGCTTCGGCCGGTCGGATGTGGCCCCCTCCCCAGGCGGAATCTTCCTGGGGGAGGGGATCATAGAACTACCGGACGAGAGGGCGGAGGGCGCTTATCGGCGGGTCATCGCGTGCCTTGCGGTGCTGGCCGTGGTGCTGCTGGCCTATCCCGCCCTGCGCATGGGCTGGGATTTCGAGATCGACAATACCGAAGGCTGGAACGCCTATCACCAGATGCGAGCCTTGGCCGGCCTGCCCCTCTATGAGGGCGGCTCGGCCTATTTCTTCAATAATTACCCGCCGCTCTCCTTCTATCTGGTGGGCGCATTCTCCCTGGTGGTGGGCGAGGTCAACCTGGCCGGGCGGGTTCTGTCCTTCGCCGCCATGCTCGGACTTTGCGCCGCGGTGGGCTCCATCGTCCGTTCCGGTGGCGGCTCGCGCCTCGACGCCCGCTTCGGGGCCGTCACTTGCGCCCTGTTCTTCGCGGCCTTCGCCACCGATTACCTGGGCAAGAACAACCCGCAATTGCTGGGCGAAGCCTTCGTGGTGTCCGGGCTGGCGGTCTATCTGCGCCAACCCGGCCGCGCGGCAAGCGCCGCCCTGGCCGCCCTGCTGTTCGCATTGGGCGTGCTGACCAAGCACAGCCTGATCGGCCTGCCGCTGCTGGTGGGCGCCGATCTGCTGATCCGGGGGAAGGCGCGGCCGCGTCTGGTCTATTTCGCCACCGGCCTGGGCCTGGCGGCCCTGAGCGCCGCTCTGCTGTGGGGGCTGGCGGGCAAGGCCTTCTTCACCCAATTGCTGGCCTCGCGCACCTGGGACGTGGCCCGCTCGTTCCTGTTCACCACCGAGATCGCCGGACAGTTCCAGGCACCCCTGGCGGTGGTCGGGCTGGCCCTGATCCATACCCGCAAGACCCGTCCGGCCGGGCTGATCCTGGCCTATCTGGGGGCGGCGCTGAGTTTGGGCATCTTTTATTCCGGCGGTGCCGGAACCGATATCAACGTCTTCTTCGACGTCTTCATCGCCCTGGCCATCGGCGCCGGGCTGTCCCTGCACCTGATTGCGCGGGACGGCGCCCGCGCCGCCCTGGCCCTGGTGATCAATGCCGGGGTGCTGTTCTACACGCCGTTTTGCCTGGGCCGCTTCGGCGTCGACATTACCGGGGAGATGGACAGCCGCGAGCAGCTGTTCCACGAGGACGTCGCCTATCTGAAGGCCATTCCGGGCGTGGCGCTGTGCCAGTCGCACCTTCTTTGCCTGCGGGCGGGAAAGCCGGCCTTCTGGGATCCCATCAACACCCTTCAGGCCATGCTCGCCGGCCGCCTGCCCGCCGATACCCTGACCGGCATGCTGCGCCGTCACGAGATCGCGGTGGTAGAGATCAGCGATCCCCCCGTCCATGCCGAGGACAACAACCCCGGAACCCAAAGCATGCCGGCCCGCTGGATGGATTTCCAGGACGAGGTCTTCGAGGTCTTGAAACAGGAATACGTCCTGGACCGGATCAGCTTGTCGGGTCGCTTTTACCGGCCCCGTACCTCACTCCGGTGAGATAGAGACCGTCCGCCGGGGCGGTGGGGCCGCCCTTGGTGCGATCCTTGGCGGCCAGGGCACGGGCGATATCGTCGGGGCTCCACTTGCCTTCACCCACCAGACGCAAGGTGCCCACCATGTTGCGGACCTGATGGTGCAGGAAGGACCGCGCCTCGGTGACCACCTGAATTTCGTCGCCCACCCGAGTGAGAGTCAGCACATCCAAGGTCTTCATGGGGCTGTTGGCCTGACACTCGCTGGCCCGGAAGGTGGAGAAGTCGTGATGGCCCAACAGGCGCCGGGCGCCCTCGTTCATGGCCTCCACATCCAGGGCCATGGGCAGCCACCACACCCGGCGCTGCTCCAGGGCCGGCGGCGCCCGCCGGTTGAGGATGCGGTAGAGGTAGGAGCGCCCGGTGGCCGAAAAGCGGGCGTGAAACTCGTCGCTCACCTGTTCCGCCAGCACCACCGCCACCGGCTTGGGTTTCATGTGGTAGTTGAGGGCGTTGCGCACCGTGTCGGCGGGGTAATCCTTGGGCAGATCCACATGGACCACCTGGCCGGTGGCGTGGACGCCGGCATCGGTGCGGCCAGCGGCATAGACGTTGACCGCTTCGCCGCACAGCCTGGCCACCGCCCGCTCCAGCACCGCCTGGACGGAATCGCCGTTATCCTGGCGCTGCCAGCCGACGAAGGGGGTGCCGTCGTATTCGACGAGAAGGCGGTAGCGGGGCATCAGCCCAGGACCGTTCCCTTGGGGATGGCATGGCCGCGCAGCATCTCGCCGGTGGTCAGGACACCCTTGCCGGCCCGCTGGACCTTGAGGGGGCGCAGCGCGAATTTGCCGCAGGCGATGGTCAGCTGATCGTCCAGGACGGTGCCGGGAGCCCCGTCGCCGGGCAGCAGGGCGGCATCCAGTACCTTGATGCGCTCGCCGCCCATCTCGAACCACACGCCGGGCCAGGGATTGAGGGCACGGACCTTGCGCTCCAGCTGGGCGGCGGGAAGGCTCCAGTCCAGCAGGCCCTCGTCCTTGGCCAGCTTGTGGGCATAGGTGACGCCCTCCGTCGGCTGCGGCGTGGCGGGCAGGGGCTCGTCCTCCTCCAGCCGGGCCACGGCCTCGACGATCATGCGCGCCCCCATCGCCGCCAGCATGTCGTGCAGCCAGGAGGCATTGGTGTCGGGCGCCAGCAGAATGCTCTCCCGCAGCAGCATGGCCCCGGTATCGAGGCCGGCATCCATCTGCATGATGGTCACCCCGGTCTCGGCATCGCCGGCCAGCAGGGCGCGCTGGATGGGCGCCGCGCCGCGCCAGCGCGGCAGCAGCGAGGCATGGACGTTGAGACAGCCCAGACGGGGCGCGTCCAGCACCGCCTGGGGCAGGATCAGCCCATAGGCGGCCACCACCGCCATATCGGCCCCCAGGGCGGCGAACTCGGCCTGGGCCTCGGGGGATTTCAGGCTTTTGGGGGTGCGGACGGGAAGGCCGCGCGCCTGGGCAAAGGCGTGGACGGGGGTGGGCTGTTCCTTATGGCCGCGACCGGCGGGCCGCGGCGGCTGGGAATAGACGCAGACCACCTGATGTCCGGCCTCCAGCAGGGATTCCAGGATGGGGACCGAGAAATCCGGCGTTCCCATGAACACCAGCTTCATTGCGCGTCCTTCCGGGCCTTGAGCAGCTTGCGCAGGATCATGTTGCGCTTCAGGGACGAGATGTGGTCGATGAACAACACGCCGTCCAGGTGGTCCATCTCGTGCTGCACCACCGTGGCCAGCAGGCCGGTGGCATGGATTTCCTGCTTGGCGCCGGCCTCGTCCAGGTAGCGAACCTTGACCTCCTTGGGCCGGACCACGTTGGAATAGTGCTCGGGCACCGACAGACAGCCTTCCTCGTAGGTGTTGTCTTCGTCCGACGCCCAGACGATTTCGGGATTGGCCATGCGGATGGGCTGGCGGTCTTCCTCGGTGCGGCCGATATCCATGACGATCACCCGCTCCAGCACGCCGATCTGCGGCGCCGCCAGCCCGATGCCCGGCGCGTGGTACATGGTCTCGATCATGTCGGCCATCAGGGCGCGGATGCGCTCGTCCACGGCGGCGACCGGCTTGGCCTTGGACTTCAGCACCGGATCGGGAGCGGTCAGGATGGGCAGGACGGCCATGGCGAATACCTTCGACGAAAATTCATCTGTTCGACATAGGCCGAGGCGGCAGCGAGGTCAAGCATGCTTCCCCATGGCGCGGCTCTGGCGTAGAACGGTGGCATGAGCGAAATCCCCTCCCGCCCGCGCCTGCGCCTGTTCGTGGACGTTCCCCTCGCCGCCGGTGTCGCGGTGGCCTTGGGGCGCGACCAGACTCATTACCTGGGCGCGGTGATGCGCGCCGCTTTGGGCGAGCTGGT
>JACQAD010000061.1 GCA_016195125.1 Magnetospirillum sp. | reverse complement strand
GGCCCTGGCGGCCCTGGATTGCGCCGCCCGTCACTCGGATCGGGTGTGCCAGCTTGTCTTGCTGGGGTCGGCCGCCGCCATGCCCGTCCACGAGGCCCTTCTGGAGGCAGCCCGCACCGATCCCGCCGCCGCCGCCGCCCTGATCGCCAAATGGGGCTTCGCCAAGGAGCCGCCGCCGCCGCCCTCGCTGGTGGCGGAGCTGGCCGGACGTCTGGCCGCCTGCGCCCCCGGTATCCTCTTCACCGATCTTGCCGCCTGCGACGCCTACGCATCCGGGGCCGCGCGCGCCGCCGAAACGGCTTGCCCCGCCACCATCATCATCGGCGGCCAGGATCGCATGGCCCCCGCCGATGCCGGAGAGAATTTGGCCCTGGCCTTACCCCTGGGCCGGGTCATCACGATCGCGGCCGGGCACATGATGATGGAAGAGCATCCCCAGGCCACCGCCGACGCCCTGCTGGCCGCCCTTGACCGGGGGCTGGACCCGGGCGACTGGCAGGCCCTGCGCGAGGAAGCCCACCGCATGCTCGACCAGAGCCTGGATTTCATCGCCTCAGTCCGGCGCCGGCCGGTGTGGCAGCCCATGCCCGAGGAGGTTCGCGCCCGTTTCGACGCCGGAACTCCCCGCGACGGCCAGAGCCTGGCCGAGATCAACGACGAGTTCCGCCGCGTCATCGAGCCCTACGGCCCCGGCAATCTCCATCCCGGTTTCATGGGCTGGGTGCATGGCGGCGGCACGGTGGAAGGCATGCTGGCCGAGATGCTGGCCGGCGGACTGAACGCCAATCTGGGCGGACGCGACCACGCCCCCATCGAGGTCGAACGTCAGATCCTGCGCTGGATGCGCCGGCTGTTCGGGTATCCCGATACGGCCAGCGGCCTGTTCCTCACCGGCACCTCCCTGGCCAATTTCCTGGCGGTGCTGGTGGCGCGCAGCAAGACCCTGGGGCCGGACGTGCGCAACAGCGGCCTCACGACGGACGACAGGTTGACGGCCTATGCCTCCGTCGCCGCCCATGGCTGCATCCGTCAGGCCTTCGAGATGGCCGGAATGGGTGCCGATTGCCTGCGCCTGATCGCCACCGATGCCGCACAACGCATGGATACCGAGGCCCTGCGGAGCGCCATCGCCGCCGACCGGGCCGCCGGGTCGGCTCCGTTCATGATCATCGGCAATGCCGGAACCGTCGACACGGGAGCCATCGACGACCTCTCCCTCCTGGCCGACATCGCCGCCGCCGAAGCAATGTGGTTCCATGTGGACGGCGCCTACGCGGCGCTGGGCATGATGTCGCCGGATCTGGCGCCTTTGCTGGCCGGGATCGAGCGAACCGATTCCCTGGCCTTCGACTTCCACAAATGGGGACAGGTTCCCTACGATGCCGGCTATCTGCTGGTGCGCGACGGCGAGGCCCATCGCGCCACCTTCGCCTCGCCTGCCGCCTATCTGCGCCGCGAGACCAGGGGGCTGGCCGGCGGCTCGCCCTGGCCGTGCGATTTCGGCCCCGACCTGTCGCGGGGCTTCCGGGCCTTGAAGACCTGGGTGACGCTCAAGGCCCACGGCATGGACCGCCTGGGCGCCGCCATGGCCGGAACCTGCCGGGTCGCCCGCCATCTCGGCCGCCGGATCGAGGCCGAGCCCAGACTGGAATTACTGGCGCCGGTCGGGCTGAACATCGTTTGCTTCCGTCATCGCGCCCCGGACGCCGATCGCCTCAACGCCCATATCGTTACCCGGCTGCACGAGACGGGCATCGCCGCGCCATCGACCACCACCATCGACGGCAAGCTGGCCATCAGGGCCGCCATCGTCAACCACCGCACTCGGGAATCCGATGTGGACCGTCTGCTTTCGGCGGTTCTTGATCTGGGCGCGAAGCAATGATTAACCATTCCCGGTTAGCCTGGGACATTGAGCTGTTTAAGGAGTCGCCGTGAGCGTAGGTAAGGACAGGCCCTGGCCCCCCGTTTCCATGGGGATGGCCAGGCTGACCACCATGGCCTTCCATGGCGAGAACATGGTGCCCACGGCCCTTGATCTGCTGCGGCGGGCCGAGTCCGATCCCGAGGACGCCGCCGCCCTGCTGGATCTGGCGACCATCCATTTGCTGATGGGCCACGAGGAAGCCGGTGACGCTTTCCAGGCCAAGGCGCTCGGTCTTCAGCAGGTCTATCGCGATCAGTCGGCCACGGCCGACGGCAGCGGCCCCCGTCTGCTCGCCTTTGCCGCGCCGGGCAATCTGATGAGCAACGTCCCCATTCAGTTCCTGATCGAGAATTCCGATATTCAGCTGGACCTGCTCTACGTGATCCCCGGCGTCGATCTGCCCGAACGGGTTCCGGCCCACGACATGGCCATGGTCGTGGTGGGTGAATCCGACGAAAACCGCGAGATTCTCGAGCGCATCGCCGCCCTGGTCGATCTGTGGCCTTGCCCGCCGGTGCTCAATGACCCGCGCAAGGTTCTGCGCCTGTCGCGCGATGGCGTCAGCACCCTGCTGGCGGGAGCGCCCGGCATCCGCATTCCGGCCACCACCCGCGTCGATCCCGAAACTCTGGCCCGATTAGGCCGGGGCGAGATCACCCTGACCGAGCTTTTGCCCGACGGCACCTATCCCATCATCGTGCGCCCGCTGGATTCCCATGCCGGCAAGGGCCTGTCCAAGCTGGACGATTCCTCGGCCCTCGACATCTACATGGCGGCCACTCCCGCCGAGGCCTATTACCTGTCCAGTTTTGTGGATTATCGTGGCGCTGGCGGCCTTTTCCGCAAGTACCGGATCGTCATGATCGCCGGCCACCCCTATGTCTGCCACATGGCGGTGTCCAGCCACTGGATGATTCACTACCTCAACGCCGATATGCGTGAAAGCGCCGAGAAGCGCGCCGAGGAAGCCCAGGCCTTCGCCACCTTCGACGAGGATTTCGCCGCCCGCCACGCCGGCGCCTTCGCGGCCATGCACGAGCGGATCGGCCTGGAATATTTCGCCATGGATTGCGCCGAGACACCGGACGGACGCCTGCTGGTGTTCGAGGCCGACACCGCCATGATCGTTCACGCCATGGACCCGCCCGACATCTTCCCCTACAAGGCGCCGCAGATGCATCGCATCTTCAGGGCCTTCCAGGACATGCTGCGCGGGATCGCGGCGGCCAAGCGCGCCTGAGCCCATGAAGACCCTGCTCCCGGCCCCATTGGAGCGGGCGAGGCAGCGGCCGGAAATGCGGCCCTTGCTGGCCGGGCTGAATATTGCCTTCGATACCGAACTGACTACCGCCTGGGGGCTTGCCGCCGATAACGGCACCATCGTCATGGGTCCGTCGGCCGGCAATGAAGAGGCGGCCCTCGCCCTGGCCCTGCGTCTGGCGGCGGAGACCGCCCTGTGGCTGCGGCGCATGCCGGCCGCCCCCAATCCGGCCCAACGCATCGTCTGTGCCCTGTTGGGCGGGCGGGCGGGCGCCATCGCCCATGCCCTGATGCGCGAGGCCGATCGTCTGGCCGCCCACGCTTTCCTTGATCCCCACTTGCCGGAATTGCTGGGCGGTGAGCATTGCCCTGCGTCGTCACCGCGCCTTTCCGCCCTGGTCGACCGGCTGCTCGCGTCCCAGGGCGCCCCTTCCACCGACGCGGCCGCGTTGGCCGAGGCCCTGGCTTCGGTGGCCCTGGCCCAGGGCTGGCAGGTGGCGGCGCCGGTGGAAGTCCTGTTATCGGGTGGAGGCGACGAGCGCCTGCGCCTCGACCCGGAAAGCGGACTCAACCGCTATGGCTGCAGCCCCCGGCCGCGCCCCTGGGCCATCACCTTCGCCTCGACCACCGCCACCTCCATCTCCGACGGCGCCTTCGCCCATGTGGAGGGTCTGCGCCGCCGTCTGGCCGGGGCCGCCCTCGCCGGGCGCCTGGAGGAGGAATACGGCGCCGCCATGGCCGAGATTCGTGCCGAGGTACCGGCCCAATGCGGGGCCGTTGCCGGGACCGAGGCGATTTTGACGCCATCGGGAACCGATGCGGAATTCTACGCCCTGCATCTGGCCCTTTCCGCCGACGAGCGACCCATCACCAATATCGTCATCGCCCCCCACGAGACCGCCAGCAACGTCCTGCCCGCCGCAGCGGGACGCCATTACAATTCCACCACCGCCATGGGCCGCCAGGTCACCATGAACGAACCGGTGGACGAGGCCAGCGCCGCGCGGGTGGAGTTGGAGATCCTCGACGTCCGCGATGCCGATGGCCAGCCCCTGCCGCTTGCCGCCATCGACGCCGCCGCCGAGCAGGCCGCCCTGCGGGCCATCGCCGCCGGCCGCCGGGTGCTGCTGCATCTGCTCGACACCTCCAAGACCGGCCTGATCGCGCCCTCCATCGCCGCTACCTGCGCCCTGGCCAGGCGCCTGGGACGCCACATGGACGTCGTGGTGGACGCCTCCCAATTGCGCCTGTCGCGAGAAAGCGTCGCCTTTTACCTGAGCCAGGGATTCATGGTGATCGCCACCGGCTCCAAGTTCTTCACCGGCCCGCCCTTCGCCGGCGTCCTGCTGGCGCCCCCTTCCATGGGCGGGCGCGTTCAACTGGGGCGCGGCGCCCTGCCCGAGGGCTACAACGCCTATACCGAGCGCCATTGCTGGCCCGAATCCTGGGAGCGCTATTGCCGCCCCATGGGGGGCGAGGCCAATCTGGGCCTGCTGATGCGCTGGTGGGCGGCATTGTGGGAAATGGCCGCTTTCCATGCGGTGCCCAAAGCCGAGGCCGGGCGCATCCTCGGGTCGTTTCTTGACGCCATCGGTACGGCCATCGCCGCCTCGCCGCTGCTGCGCCTGCTGCCCTGCCCGCCACCCGATCGCGCCACCATGGCGCCCGAGCCCGGCTGGGATGGCCAGACCACGATCCTGACCTTCGCCCTGGTCCCGCCGGGACGATCGGAATCCCTGGACCTGGCCTCCGCCAGGCGGGTCTATGGCTGGCTGAACCGCGACATGGCCGGCCTGCTGCCGAGCCGCGCCTCCGAGGAGGAGCGCTGGCTGGCGGGATTGGCCGGGCATATCGGCCAACCGGTCGTGATCGGCACCACCGAAGGAAGCGGCCAATGCGGATTACGGCTGGCGGCAGGGGCGAGACTGGTTTCCGGCGCCCTGCGGGCCATGAATACCGGCCGTTCGGTCCAGGCCTTCCTCGACCTGGAGATCGCCGAGGCCAAGCTGGTCATCGCCAAGCTGGAAATGCTGTTGAAACACCTTGATCACTTGAGCCGGACCGCCCCATGAACATTCGTCCCGCCCCCTTGCTGCTGGCGCTGTTGCTCGCCTCCTGTTCCGCGCCGGCACCCGAGCCGGGGGCGCCACAACGCCCCAGAGGCATTCAGTTCAGTCCTAATTCCGAGCCCCTGGACGGCGGCCCTCTGGGCACGCCCCGCTGCGAGGAGGCCATGGCCCAATGGTTCGCCCGGGTCGATGCCAATCACGACGGCGCCCTCGACCGTCAGGAGTTCCTGAGCGACGCCCGTGCCCAGTTCGCCCGCATGGATCTGGACCATGACGGATTCATCACCGCCGATGAGCTGTGGACCTATCGCCAACCCCACGTGCAGCCGCATCCGCGGAAAGCCGACGACAAGACCGAGCGGCGCGGCTCGCGCGAGCCGACCCATGCGGTGTCGGACGGGCAGGCCGACCCGGTGATGTCGGCCGACACCAACCTTGACTTCAAGGTCAGCCTGGCCGAATTCGTCGCCCAGGCCGATAGCGTCTTCGCCACCTTCGACAGGGACCATAACGGCCGCCTGTCCCTGGCCGAAGTCCAGACCCATGGCTGCGTCCCGCTGCCTAATCGGCCGATTTTGGTGGATTAGAGGGCGGCAGGAATTGCCGGGTCTGAGGGCGGGCAGACCTTAACTCGCCCCCTTTGAATAAACTTGTTTTAAATAAGGAGCACGAAGCCATGAGCACTAACGCGGTATCCGCCCTCCCCTCCGCCCTTGCGGGCCTGTTGAAGCAATACGCCTCGACCTCGCAAAAGAGCGACGGCACCAATTCGGGCGCCGCCGCCAGTTCCGCTCCCGTCGCCGCCGGCCTCAGCCTGGGCAGCGATCCGGCCTATTCTCTGTCCCTGGGATCGGCCCAGAGCGGCAGCGCCATGATCGGCTATACGAGACTGGCGACCCTGGGCGCCCAGGTGGAATCCGACATGAAATCCGTGACCAGCGCCGCCCAATCCGCCGATAGCGGCGGTGCCGGAATGGTCAACGTCCAGGTCAACCAGCTGGCCCAGTCCCAGCAGGTGGTCAGCAGCCGGTTCGGCGACCCGGACGGCGTTTCCCTGGGCACCGGAACGCTCAGCGTGCAAATGGGCAGCATCGATCCCGATACCGGCGAATTCACCGCCAGCGGCGATCCGGTGGACATCGCCATCAATGGCGGCTCGCTTAACGACATCGCCCAATCCATCAACGAATCCGGCGCGGGCATCACCGCCCAGGTCACCGAATCGGGCGGCGGCTATGAGCTGGAAATCACCGGAGCCCAGACCGGCGCCAAGCAGGCCTTCAGCCTGTCCGGCCTGGACGACCTGAATTTCGATCCGTCCCAGCCCGAGCAATCGGCCCTGACCCAGGTCAGCAACGCCTTGGATGCCCAGTACAACGCCGATGGCATCGATTTCACTTTCGGCAGCAATACCGATGTTCCCGTGGCCTTCGGGACCACCGCCACCTTTACCGCGACCGGCAGTCTCGACGTGCCGCGCTCGTCCTTGCCCGATACCGTTCAGAAGATGATGGGCTCGTTCAACAGCCTGCAGCAGGCCATCGCCAAGATGGCCGGTGACAAGGGTGAATTGGCGGGGGACGTCAATCTGGCCGCCGGCATGTTCAAGCGGATCGGCGACGCCGCCACCGCCAGCTATGCCACGGGGGGCGATCTCTCCACCCTGGGCGACATCGGCATTTCAGTGGAAAAGGACGGAACCCTGAGCATCGATCAATCGGTGCTGGCCTCGGCGCTGTCCGCCGATCCGGCCGCGGTCCAGTCACTGGTGGCCCAGGCGGCCAAGGCCATGGATGATTCCATCCGCCCCTATCTGGGCAACAAGGGGGCGATCTCGTCCCAGGTGGCGGTTCTGGGTTCGCTGCTCAACCACGGTGCCAGCCTGCTCGACTACCTGAACGGCGGTTCCGCATCGTCGGGTTCGTCGTCCTCATTGACCGATTACCTGAACCAGTCCGGGGGAATGGCCGGCAATTCCTCCAGCCTGCTTTCGGCCCTGAACTAGCTTCGGACAAACGGCGCCCCCCTTCCCGATCGGGGAAGGGGGGCGTTGCCGTTCCGAGGCTTACTTAGCGGGAACAGTGGTCGCGGGGGCGGTGGTCGCGGGGGCGGCGGTCTTGACCTCCTTGACATGCTTCTTGGTGCTTTTATGGGCCTTGCCGGTTTCAACCTTGGCGGCGGTAGCCTTGGCCGGGGTCGCGGCCACGGCCGAGTTGCTGGACTGGGTCACCGCACCGGCGACCACCTGGGGAGCGACGGAGGACGCGGTGGGAGACGACGCGCTGCCCTGGGCCAGGGCCGCCATCGGCAGGAACGAGGCGGCGACGAGGGCGGTGGCGAGGAAACGGGTGGCACGCATGGGAATCTTCCTTTTCTGGTTCTCATTCCGATGGCCGGTTCGGCGCGTTCGGTAGGATCACTGTCGCTCCCGCTGATGGCCAAAGCGGGGCCGGATTGTGATTCTTTCAGGGCACATCAAGGCGATTCAGCCATAATCTCCCATCACTGCTGTTGCACTGCGCCGCCCTTGCGTGGTTCAACGACACAGAGTTTCACACCATTCCCAAGCGAGGCCCGCCATTTCCGCCAATTCCTGCCGCCTCTACCTGATCACGCCGCCTCGGATCGACAATGCCTTCGAGTGGGTCAAGACCCTGGAAGCCACCTTGGATGCCGGCGACGTCGCCTGCCTGCAGATCAGACTCAAGGGTCTGGCCGATGACGATCTGGCCCGCATGGTCGATGTGCTGCGTCCGCCGGCCCAACGCCGGGGCGTGGCGGTTCTGCTGAACGACCGCCCCGACCTGGCCTTCGAGACCGGGTGCGACGGTGTCCATGTGGGACAGCAGGATGGCGGTTATGCCGCGGCCCGCAAGGCGGTGGG
>JACQAD010000208.1 GCA_016195125.1 Magnetospirillum sp. | reverse complement strand
GCCCGCATCGTCTGCGCCTGCGCCTGGACCAGACCCGGCAAGTACGGTTACAGGTGGTCGCCGACACTTTCGATATCCTGGTGGACGAGCAAGCCGAGATCGGCCCGGCCGGACGGGTGCTGCGTTGGAATGTGGACGAATCCGGTCCCCATTTTCTGCGCTTGATCGCCAACGAGCCGCTGAGAGAACTTGAGGTGAGGAGATGAATCTCCCCCCTGCCCATGCGGGTGTGGACGAATGGCCGGCATTGGACTAAGAATGATCTCAACAATCAAAAAAGCTCGGGGGGAAAACGCGTCACGGGGATTTCCGTGGCGTCTATTTCATGGACCGGCTTGATGGTGGAACGGATGCGCATGGGTGCCCAGAAGTCTGACGAGAGCGCGCTGCCGCTGATCGGCATCTATGAGATCAGCAAGATTCTCGGCGCCACCTTGGATCTCGACAAGGCACTTCACGATGTTCTCAACGTGTTGTCCTCGTACCTGAACATGCGCCACGGCGCGGTGGTGCTGCGCGATGAGGACGGCAAATCGCGCCTGGCGGCCGTCACCGGCATGTCGTTGCGCCTGGCCCGGGAAGGCGCCCTGAAATACCCCTTCGAGGCCGTGGACAAGGTCATCGGCACCGGCATCCCCCTGGTGATGCCCGACGCCGCCGAGGAACCGCTTCTGGCCGAATACATCGCCGAGAACGAGGCTCTGGAGGACGAGCGGGTCTCGTTCTTCTGCGTCCCCATCAAGACCACGGAAAAGCCGTTCGGCGCCCTGTCGGTGGAACGCGCCTGGGACGGCAGCGCCCAGTATGTGTTCGAACATGATCTGCGCTTCCTGACCATGGTCGCCACTCTGATCGGCCAGACCGCCAGCCTGCATCGCAAGGTCGCCAGCGACCGCGAGACCTTGCTGCACGATTCCGCCCGCCTGCACAAGCGCATGGCCGACGTCCGCCCCGCCTTGCCCATCCGGGGATTGGAGGATGTGGTCGGCACCTCGGAGGCCATGGCCCGGGTCTTCGGTCAGGTCCAGCAGGCGGCACCGACCAAGGCCACCATCTTGCTGCGCGGCGAAAGCGGCACCGGCAAGGAATTGGTGGCCCGCGCCATCCATATCCTGTCGGCCCGCGCCCAAAAGCCCTTCATCAAGGTCAATTGCGCCGCCCTGTCGGAAAGCGTCCTGGAATCCGAATTGTTCGGCCATGAGAAGGGCGCCTTCACCGGTGCCGTGGCCGAACGCAAGGGCCGCTTCGAACTGTCCACCGGCGGCACGCTGTTCCTGGACGAAATCGGCGAGATCTCGTCCAACTTCCAGGCCAAGCTCCTGCGGGTGCTGCAGGAAGGCGAGTTCGAGCGGGTGGGCGGCAACAAGACCGTCAAGGTCGATGTGCGCCTGATCGCCGCCACCAACCGCGACCTGGAAGCGGGCGTCGCCGACGGCTCCTTCCGCGCCGATCTCTATTACCGCTTGAACGTGGTCCCCATCTTCCTGCCGCCGCTGCGCGAGCGCTCGGGCGACATTCCCCTGCTGGCCATGTACTTCCTCAAGCAGTTCAACGAGGAGAACGGCCGCGCCATGGTGTTCTCCCAGAATGCTCTGGGGGCGCTGCAACGCTGCTACTTCCCCGGCAATGTCCGCGAGCTGGAAAATTGCGTCTACCGCGTCGCCACCATGACCAAGACCGAAATCATCGACGACGTGGATCTGTCGTGTCGCCAGGACACCTGCCTGTCCGCCACCCTGTGGCATAAGCGAAATCCCGGCGAAAAAGTAGCCCCCAATCTGAGCGCCCCCATCCCGGTACCCACCGGCCCGCTGATTCCGCCCATCGCCGCCGCACCGCCGGTTTCGGCGCCGCCGGCGGGAGAGGATGTCACCCTCGACGACGATCTGTCCGAGCGCGACCGCCTGATCCAGGCCATGGAGCGCTGCGGCTGGGTCCAGGCCAAGGCCGCCCGGCTGTTGAACCTGACGCCGCGTCAGATCGGCTATGCCCTGAAAAAGCACAATATCGAGATCAGACAGCTGTGACCGCCACACCATTGCTGCCCTTCCCGCTGACCATCTGCGGCATCGATGAACTGCCCCAGCACGCCCAGGCCGGAATCAGCCATGTGCTGACCATTCTCGATCCCGAATGGCCGGACCCCGAGCATTTTGCCGCCTTCGCGCCCCATCGCCGCACCATCTGGCGCTTCCACGACATCGTCAATCCCCAGGACGGGCAGCAGCACGCCACCCCGGAGACCGTGACCGCCATCCTGAATTACGGCCAGACGCTCAAATCGGAAAGCGTCGATCACCTGCTGATCCATTGCCACATGGGCATCTCGCGCTCAACCGCCACCGCCATCATCCTGATGGTCCAGGACAATCCCGGCCGCGAAGGCGACGCCTTCGCCCATCTCAAGGCCATCCGCCCCTTCTCCTGGCCCAACTCGCGCATGATCCGCATGGCCGACGAGATCCTGGGCCGCCAGGGCGCCCTGATCGAGGCCATGCGCGGCCACCACCACCTGGTGGCCCGCAGCCACGCCGACAAGATGCATTACCTGCGCGCCAGCGAACGCGGCGCCGAGGTTCCGCCGGAAGAGTAAGGCCCTGGCATGCCGGCGTTCACCCGCCGCCGGCGCCATAGCGCTCGGCCCGGTAACGGCGCAGGCTGCGTTCGACCTCATCTTCGGCGATCCCGGCGGATCGCAGCACCGATCCGCCCATTTGCAGACTGGCCTCCACCGTCTCGGGAATGACGGCGGTGGCGCCGATTTCAACCAGAACCTTCTCCTGCGCCCGGTCGCGGGCCCGGGCGGTGATGGCGATATGGGGGGCTGCCTGGCGGATACAGGCGATGGCCCGTTCCGCCTGGCGCGCTTCGTTGACGGTGATGACCACCGCCCGCGCCCGGTCGATTCCCACCGATCGCAGAATTCCGGGCTTGCTGACGTCACCGAAATAGATCGGTGCCCCCGCCTCGCGCGCCGCCGCCACCCTTTCCGAATTCAGGTCGAGGCCGATATAGCCGATGCCGTGCTCGGTCAGCAGGCGGCCAATGGCGCGACCGACCCGACCATAGCCGGCGATGATGACATGACCTGACAGATGACGGATTTCAGGAGGGATAGGCTCGCCGCCACGCCCCTGGTGCAGACGGCCGGACAGGCTTCGCCCCAGGGCGGCCACCGGTGGCATCATCACCATGGACAGGGCGACGCTGGCCAACAGGGCCTGGCTCAAGGCCACGTCAAGCAGCTTCAACTCGGCGGCGCGGCCGAACACCACGAAAGCGAACTCGCCCGCTTGCCCCAGCAGAAAGCCGATGCGCAAGCCATCAGCCAGCCCAACCCTCATGATCCGGCACAATCCGACGATCACCACGACCTTGAGGACGACAATGCCCGCGGTCAGGCCCAGGATCAGGGACAGCCGCGCCGCCACCAGGGGCAGGTCGATGGACATTCCCACCGTCATGAAGAACAGGCCCAGCAGCAATCCCCGGAAGGGCTCGATATCCGACTCGACCTGATGGCGATAGGGAGAATCCGCCAGCAGCAGGCCGGCCAGAAAGGCCCCCAGCGCCATGGACATCCCCGCCGCTTCGGTCAGCCACGCCACGGTCAGGACCAGCAGCAGATTGGCGGCGGTAAACACCTCGGGAGAGCGGCTGGCGGCGATGAAGGCATAGGCCGGACGAACCAGGAATCGCCCAGCCAGATAGATGCCGCCGATGGCCAGGGCGGCCTTGCCCCCTGCCAGGGCCAGGGCTTCGGCAATATGACGCGTCTCGCCCGCCAGCAGTGGCAGCAGCACCAGCACGGGAACCACCGCCAGATCCTGAAAGATCAGGACCGCGACGGTGATGCGGCCGTGATGGGTCACGGCCTCGCTACGCTCGACCAGGACGGCCAGCACGACGGCGGTGGAGGAAAAGGCCAGGGTGGTGCCCACCACCAGGGCCGCCGAACCGCCCAGACCCAGCAGATGGGCCAGACCACCGATCACCAGCGCCGTGACCACCACCTGCGCCAGTCCCAGACCCAGGATATAGCGCCGCATGGTCTTCAGACGCGACAGCGGCAATTCCATCCCGATGGCGAACAGCAGGAAGACCACCCCGAATTCGGCCAGGGGCCGGGCAGCCTCCACATCGACCACCGGCCCCGGAGTATAGGGGCCGAGCACGATGCCGGCGGCCAGATAGCCCAGAACCGAGGGAATGCCGAAGCGGCCGAGCAGCGGCACCACCACCACGGTGGCCAGCAACAGCGACAGAATATCGTAAAGACTCTCCGAGCCACCCACGCTTCCGGCCTCCCACTCCCTGGAGCTTTACTCCAGGGAGTGTAGCCGCAAACCCCACCGGGGCTATATCCGATTGAGCGCGCTGACCACCGCCTTCAGGGAGGCCATGGTGATGCCGGCATCGGTGGCGGCGCCGTGGACCGAGCCGCCCTTGGGGCCGGCGATTTCCACATAGGAGGCCGCCTGGGCTTCGGAGCCCGAGCCGATGGCGTGCTCGTGGTAGTCGCGTACTTTGACCATGATGCCCAGGCCGGTCTCGATGGCGTTGATGAAGGCGTCCATGGGACCGTTGCCACGGCCTTCGATGCGCTTGTCCACCCCCCGGTCCCGCAGGCTGGCGGTCAAGGTCCGCTCACGCCCGATGGAATGGGTTTCGTAATCCACCAATTCCAGCGGCCAATCCTTGAAATAGGTGTCGGCGAAGGCGGCCATGATCTCGCCAGATTCCAGTTCGCGGCCGACCTTGTCGGCGACGCCCTGGACGACGCGGGCGAAGTCGATCTGCAGAGTCCGGGGCAGTTCAAGTCCGTGATCCCGCTCGAGCACGGCGGCGATCCCACCCTTGCCCGACTGGCTGTTGATGCGGATCACCGCCTCGTAGCTGCGGCCCACATCGGCGGGATCGATGGGAAGGTAGGGCACTTCCCAGACCGGGTCGTTGCCCTTCTTGCGCGCCGAGAAGCCCTTCTTG
This sequence comes from Magnetospirillum sp., assembly GCA_016195125.1. Classification (GTDB taxonomy): domain Bacteria; phylum Pseudomonadota; class Alphaproteobacteria; order Rhodospirillales; family Magnetospirillaceae; genus Phaeospirillum. The sequence goes on along the minus strand of JACQAD010000208.1, from coordinate 323 downwards.
ATGGCGTCCTGGTGCGAGCCGGAAAAGGCGGTGTAGACCAGTTCTCCCGCATAGGGATGACGGGGATGGACGGGCAGGCCGGTGCAATGCTCGGCGGCGCGCCGCACCGTGTCGATGTCGGAGAGATCAAGGCCGGGATCGACGCCCTGGGTGTAGAGATTGAGCGCCAGGGTCACCACGTCGACATTGCCGGTGCGCTCGCCATTGCCGAACAGGGTGCCCTCCACCCGGTCGGCGCCGGCCATCACCGCCTGTTCCGCCGCCGCCACGCCGGTGCCGCGGTCATTGTGGGGATGGACCGAGACGATGAGGGCGTCGCGGTT
>JACQAD010000190.1 GCA_016195125.1 Magnetospirillum sp. | reverse complement strand
TGGCCAGGATCTCGTCCTGGGGGCGCATCAGATTGGCGTAGATCACATGGAAGATGTCGCGGTCGGCCCCGGCGATCTCTCTGCGGATCGTGGGCGGTACCGCCTTGTTGTCGGGCTGGTTCACCGTCTATCCTCCAATGAAATCCCGGTAATTGTGGCTTCCCGCCGCACGGACGCCGCCGGTGGCCACCCCGGCCCGCGCCGCCGCCATCAGGGCCTGGCGCCACAGCATCTCCAGGGCGTCCGGGCCGTCGTCATGATCGGCATGAGGCCAGTGGCGCAGTTGCTCCAGCAGCGTCGCGTGATTGGGGTTGAAGCGGATCAGGCCGTTGGCCACATGGGGCTGCAGGCTCTCGATGCGCAGTTCCTTGTCGTCGCTGTTGGTGATGGGAATCGCCGGCACCGGGCATCCCATGATGGCCGAGCGGCGCACCAGCTCGGTGCGGAAGAATTCCTGGAACTGCACGCTCTCGATGGCCCATTTGAGGCAGCGGTATTCCTGGTGCAACGCGATGATGTCGGAAATGATCTTGTCCGGCAGGCGGCGCCGGATCGACGCTTCAACCACATCCAGGATGCCGGTCTCGCGGTTCAGGCCACCCACCAGGATGGCACTGGGGTCGTTGCGCCGCGACTTCTTGCCCAGACTGGGATCGCAGGCGCCGACGAACACCCAGAAGCGCAGCCGGTCCACCCAGAAGGTGACCTTGGCGAACATGGCGTCGGAATCCGAGATGGGATCGTTCATATACTCGGAATCGAAGGCGGCGCGGCCCACCCGGACGCGGATCTCCATCAGGCGCTTGAACGGCTGCACCGCCGGCCACAGCACCTCGGCGCCATCCTCCATATCGGCCTGGTGCAGGGCATGGAAGGTCTCGGCCGCCGCCTTGCCCTCATTGCGCAGGATCTCCTCCCACTGGTCCCACAGATCCATGCGGTCGGGCCAGCGGATCACCGCCTTGAAGCGCGTGGCCTGCCACATGGGGTTCTTCAGCTTGCGGGCCAGCACCGCGTCGTAATGCAGGATGGTACCCACGTAGAAGATATCCATGGAGCCGTCGGGCGGCCCCAGTGGGTCGACCGCCTTGTCGATCCAGGCCTCCAGCTTGTCCCGCTGCTCGGGGCTGCGGACGTTCTCGTCGTTCTCGATGTCGTCCAGCCAGACCATGTCGGGGCGCCGGGCGCCGTGGCGCACGCCGCGCAGGCGTTTGCCCGAGCCGAAGGCCTGAATCTTGTGGCCGGAATTGGTGACGATCACGCCGACCTTCCAGGCCCGGCCCTTGCCCACCCGGTCGGGGTAATCGGCGGCTAGGCGGGGATTGACCTCCAGTTCGGCTTTGATGCCTTCCAGCATCTCGGCGGCCTGGTCGAAGCTGTCCGACATCAGGCACATGAAATGCTTGCGGTCGGTGAGGTCGCACCACAGGTGGAAGATCTGGCCATAGGTGGTCTTGGCGTTGCCGCGCGGCGCCGCGATGGATTCGCGGGCACCGTCGGCCGCGTCCACCGCCTCGGGCAGGCGCTTGAACAGATGGCGGTGAAAAACACTGGCCTCGGTCGAAACGTAGTGGGGAAAGTAGGTGCGGGCGAAGAAGGCGAAATCGTCCTTGGCCCGCTCGACCCGTTCCGCCGAGGCGACCGCGTCCACGGCGAACCCGTCAACCTCGGCTTCGATATAGGCCTTGAGATCGGCGGCAACCCCGGCCATGGCCTTCAGGAAGTCGGCCGCCTTGGAGGTCTTGGCCGCCTGGTTGGATCGGGGCGCCGCCATGGACTCAGCCGTACTTGCGGGCGATGTCGAGGGAGAACGGCTCCAGCACCTCGGCCAGGGCCAGAGCATGGGCGGGGAACCGCTCGCGCACGAAGGCGGCGAAATCCTGCAGCAGCTCCGCCGCCACGGCGAAGCGGCCCAGATCGGGAGCGGCCTTGGCCACGGCCGCCATGGTCTTGGTGAAGGCGTCGGCCAATTTCGCCATGGCCTCGGCACGGGCCAGGGCCGGCATATTGGTGTCGGCGCGCAGCGCTTCCACCGCCGATTCATGCAGCATCAGGAAATCATGCAGCACCAACTGCGCCACCGAGGACGCACCGGAGGTAGTGAGCGAGTGGGCGGCCCGCGCCCGGTCCCAATCGTCGCCGTTGCGCTCCGCCGCCGACTTCCATTTGCGGACGGTGGCCAGCGGCACGTCATGAGCCGCCGCCGCCCGCTCCAGGGTCAGCTTGCCCGACACGTAGCCGTCGCGTACCGCCGCCTTGGTCTCGGGGGCATGGGCCATGGTCAGGACTCCAGGATGTTGCGTCCGGCGTTAGCGGCGGCCTTCATGATATCGGTGGGCGACGGCCGTTTAACGCCCTCGACCACGACGCGGCCCGCCACCACGCCCGCGCCGCGTTCGGTCAGGCGCACCATGGCGACGGGGCCGGTCTTGTCCAGAACCACCAGATCGCGCTCGGACAACCAGGTGGCCATGGTTTCCAGCTCCGCCCGGCTCATGTCGAAACCGATGGCGGTCAGCAGGTCCCCCAGCACAGAGATGTTCTGGCAGTAATCGGGATCGTCGTGGAGGTAGCGCAGCAGCGCCAGGCGGGCCGAGGCCCGGATGATATCCTTCATGTCGCTCATTTCAGTGCCTCGCTCAGCGCCCCGGAAATGATGGTGCGCATGGGTTCCTCCACCCGTTCCATGAGGACGGTTACAACCTTGATCTCACCCGACAGCCGTTCGATCTTGATGCGCAGATCGGCCACGTCGTTGGCGGTGGGCAACCCGGCCAGCACCCCCTCCAACTGGACGAACCGCTGCTCTCCCCTGGCCAGCTGGGCGGACAGCGTCTCATGCTCCTCGTCGTGCTCCTTGCGCCAGCTGGCCATCTCGGCCTTGGTGACCATCTCGCGCACCAAGGCGCGATGGGCGAATCCCAGCAGGGTCAGCCCCAGAGTGGCCAGAGCGCCCAGCATCTCCAGCCCAAAGCGCGTGATTTCAATCCAGTCACCGCGCATCATCATCGTCTCCCCATTCGCCGAAGCGGCGTCAGCTGGCGGGCGCAGAACCCGCAGACATTGGTCCCCGGAACGGCGTGGCGGCGGGCTTCCGGGATGCGCCCGCCGCACGAAAGGCAAAACACTTGGCTCTCGGCTACCAGGCGGCGGCGGTCGCGGAAGGCGGCCAAAGCCGCCTCCCGGTCCCGGTCCTCCCGCTCGGTGGCGAGATCGGATGCGTCCGCCATTACTTGTCCGGATCGGCGGCGGGCGGGGAGGCCAGCGCCTGGGCGCAGGCGGCCATCAGGGCTTCATGGACCGGCTTGTCGGCGGCGACGGCCATCCGGGCAGCCTCGCCGTTGCCGGTCAGCTCGGCGCCGGCCTGGCCCAGCGCCACCAGGACCGGCTGGCCCAGCTGGTCGGCGGCACAGGAGAGCCGCAGGGCCTGGGGATCGTTGGTGCAGGCCGCGCAGGCGGCCAGGATGGTCATGGCGAATAGGGAAAGGAGGATCTTACGCATGGGGGACTCCTGGGCTGAAGGATCAGGCGGCCGGGGCGGACTGGAGGGCGGTGGCCCCGGCGGCCATCTGGTCGGGGGAAGGGCCGCCACCACCGCCGCCATTACCGGGATCGGCAACGAAATCCGTCTGGACGACGATCGGATTCGCGGCATTTCGCAGCGCGTCGGTCAGCAGCGCCATGATCTGGGGATTGGCCAAGGGATGCCCGGCAATGGCGGTCATCGCCGAGTTCAGCTGGTTCATGGCGGCGATGATGTCCGGCGTGGTACCCCGGATGTGGCCGCTGATGGACAGCAGCGCGTCGCGCAACTCGGGCGGCAGGCCGATGGCCTGAGCCTCGGCCTGGAAGGCCGGGGTCGAGGTGACGAAGCGCAGCAGGATACCGCCGACGGCGATGGTGGCGCAGAACACGTCCAGCCAGGCGTTGACGGTATCGGGGGCTAGGTGGTGGCCGAGCAGGCCGCCCATGCCCATGACGAGCGCGAAGATGATGCTGCGGTAGCCGGTGAGTTTCACGGGGACCTCCCCTGGTTGGGATCGATGTTGAACAGGTCCGGCCACCAGCCGTAATGCCGGCAGGCAGCCTCGAAAACGAAATAGAGGGCGGCCAGAACCGAAGCCAAAGCCAGGACGGCGCCGAGGACTCGGCCGGATGGCTGAAGACGGGGGGAAGCTCGGGCACCAGGTCGGCGCCGTGGCGGTAGAGGAACAGAGGCGTGCGGTCGCGGCGGTAGACCCGGCCGACCGCCGCCCCCACGGAGATCCGGGGCGCGCCGAAGGCCAGCACCGTGGCCGGAGGAAGGTTGGCCCGCACCAGCAGGGCGCCCACCAGCAGGGCGACGGCGCCGCCCAGGGAATGGCCGGCGAGGACCAGGGGCTTGCCGATCTCTATGGCCAGGTCGCGCACCAGGGGGAAGGCGGCCTCGGCCAGTTCGGAGAAGCCATGGTGGACATAGCCCACGCCCGCCATGAAGCGCGGGCGGACGTCCAGATCCTCCAGGGCTTGGGCCACGTCATGGGTGCCCTGGAAGGCGACGAGGACCGCCGAGCGGTCCGGCACGGTGAGCGCCTTGGCCTCGCCGGCCACCAGATCGACATGGTCGTAGGCCTGGGCACAGGCGCGGGCGGCGAGAAGGGCGCCGATCACGACGGCACCCGATAGAAGACGTGGCGCAGATGGGCGGCCACCTGGTTGGCGGGGGTGGCCCAATTGGGCTTGATCTTGACCGCCTGGGGATCGAGGTAGTGGGTGGCGCCGTGGGCCTGGTCGGGAAGACGTCCACCGATGGCGGCCCGCGCGGTTTCCAGCACCTCCGCCCACAGGGGATGGGCCAGGAATCCCTGCATCTTGACGCGGTTGGGATCGCTCTCCAGCCAGCAGCTGAACTGGCCGTGCTTGAGGCAGACCTCCCGGGGCGTCTCGCCCCACCAATAGGCGCTGCGGTATTTGGCGCGATGGGCGGCGGCCACCGCCACCCGGGTCATGATCACGCTGGCCACCATCTGGCGGCCCTGTTGGTCCTCGCCCCGCGCCTCGCCCATGATGGTCAGGGCGACGATGATGGCGTCGGGCTGACCTTTGATCCAGGCATCGATATCGGGAATGGACACGGGCGACCCTCGCGGTGGTGCGATCTGCCGCGAAGGTAAGGTGGATGCGGGCCTTGGGCCGCGCGGAAGGGCTTCCGCGTCCGCTTCGATCAGGTCAGGAGGTTGAGCTGTCGCTGGTCCACCGGACGGGACCGCCGGCCTGATGGCGCCGAGGCGCCGGACGCGCGCACCATTCTCACATACCGCTCATGGCAGCCCAACGCAATCGCGGTCTCGCGCGTGGTCCCCGGATGGGACAGGATCTTGGCCTTCAGGTGGTCGAGGGAAGCGGCACGGGGAATGTCGTGGTGGCCGCCGCCGCAGATCTCCGCCACGATCACGGCGGCCCCCATGCCGATCAGCTCCACCAGGGCGCTGCCGGGCTTGTCCGAGATATACCGCTTGGTACCGCCCCAGCGATCGGCCAGGATCAGGGCGGCGCCGCCATGGCCGCGCCGGGCCAGTTCGCCCAGGATACCCGGCAATTGCAGGGAGGTGCTGCTGGCGTCGCTCACGGCATTACCTTCCGATGGACAATACCAATCCTTGCGCGCAATGCTGATGCCTCCAACGAATGGAGGGGGACATGCGCGATTGGTGGAATGCGCTGGGTCTGGGTACGCGGGCCATGCTGGCGGTGTTCGTCGTAGCGGTGGCCGGAGCCAGCGCCGAAAGTTTCATCCGAGCGCAGCGCCCTCACTTTCCTGGCCATCGAGGAGAGCCGGTGCCTGGAAGCCATCGCCCAAGGCACCCTGGCCCCGCCCGACGGCGCCGATAAAGATGAATTCTGCCAGTGGCGCGCGGCGGCAAAGGCCCAGTGCAAGGCTGGGGGACCGTGCTCCGATTGAATCGGCGGCACTGCCCATCATGACTTTTTCCTCCGCGCCATCTGGACCCTGCGCACCCAGGTTCCAAGCATCTCGGCGGCCTGGTCCAGCTGCTGCTCCGACAGCATGGTCACGGCGGTGGTATGGGGCGAGATTCGGGAGGTGGACAGCCAGTTGTCCAGCGCGGCCGTGTCGGCGATCCGCAGGGCGCCCAGGGCATGGAGCTTGGCCCATTGGGCATGGAGCAGCAGCTGCTTGGACACCGCGCCATCGCGCTGGGGAGAGAAGCCCTCGCGCAGGCACCAATCCTTGAGCGCCTCGATCACCCGGTTGGCCTGAACACCGGAGAGCCATTGCAGGGCATCCCTGCCGGTCATGCGCTTGGCGAAAGCGGCGAGGGCCGATTCCTCGGGGCTACGCACCGCGCCCAGGTGGTACAGCGCCAGCCAGAGGGCGCGGATCTTGGCCGATTGAGGATCGCCGGCCATGGCGCGGGTGCCAGCGCGCTTCGGCGACGGCTTCCACAGGCCCTTGGCCTTGAGGTCGGCGACGCATTTGGCGAAGTCGCGGGCGGTCATGGTGCTGGCCGAGGCGTTGGCGCCGCAGATCCGCGCCTGGATGGCCTTGCGGTCCTCGTCCGAGACCTTGGCCTCGCGGCAGGCGGCGAACCATGCCCGCCGGGCCTGGGGAGTGTCCGTTGATGGGGTCACAGCAAGCCTCCTTCGGTCTGGTCTGGGTAGTCTCCGGGGCGCTCCAGCCGGGCGCGGGCATCGGGGGGAATCCAGAGAAGGCTGGTGCTCCGCCCTCCGCCGAAAATTCCGCACGCCGGGGCTTTCCAGAAGATCCAGCAATAGGCTGTGGCGCTGCTGGCGGCGGCATCCAGGCGGCCCATCACCATGGGGACCCGGCCGGAGAACTGGGCGACGAACCGGGGAGGAAATCGCTGGAATAGGTCGTAGCGTTCCCCCGATTCGAGGAAGGCAGTGCGCACCAGCATGGCCACGCCCATGGTCGCGATGTCCAAGGCATGTTCGATGAACTGCTGCCCCGCCGAGAACGGCGGATTGGTGATGACGAAATGCGGCCGCTCGACTGGGGCCGGAGACCCGGCGAGGTCATTGACGCCGAGGAAGTCATGGACCGCCGCGCCAATGCCGTAATCGAACACGTCGCTGACCACCACCCGGCCGAAACGCTCGGCCAGCACGCGGGCCATATGGCCTTCGCCACAGGCAGGCTCCCACACCGTGAGTTCGCTCCAGGGAATCTCACCGCCGCCCATGCCAGCGGAGACGCCCCGGATATTGACGTGCTCCAGCAACGCCCGCGTCGCCCAGGGTGGCGTCGGGAAATAGTCGAGCGCGCGCGGGGGCGAACGGCGCTGGGACATGACGGCGGAACTGGTGTTCTGGATGGTCATTCCGACAGATCCTTCCAAAGCGTAAACAGGCGATCAGAGCGGCGCCGCAGCTTCTCAGCCCTGGCGTCGAGCTTTTTCTCTTCGGCCTGTTTGGTTCGGTAGGCGGCTAGCGCTTTGTCCTGGAGACGCAAGGCACGCTTAAGGGCGGGCAGATCGCTTTTGTCCCTGGCGGCCAGAATCTTTGTCGTCGTCTCATCCACGGTAACGGCAAGCGGGATCATCGACCGATTCATGGCGGCGACCTGGTCGAGGGCCGCCATCAGGCGCGAATGGGCGACGTCACATTGCGCACTCACCAGGTCGCGTTCGGAATAGCCGTATCCGGTGCGGGGAAAGCCGTTGCGGATCAGCTCCAGCAACTCGTCGCGGTCGAGATCGTCGAGGGTGGTGGGCTTGCGAGCGGTCATTGCTCTTGGCCTTCCTCATCGATGTCCAGGTCCTCGGGCTCCTCGACCACTTGGCAGTTCCGTCGGCCGCAGCTGGCGCATTGGGTGTGGGTGAGGTCAGACAGGGGGCCGCGCCAGGTGACGTGGCCGCCGCAATAGGTGCAGATCATGACGGCTCTCCGAACAACGGAAGCGCGGCGGGCTGGGGCGGGACGGCCTCTTTCGCGGCGCGGCGGTGTTCGCCGGGCCAGGCGCGCATCCAGGCCAGCGGTTCGGCCAGGGTCCCGGACTGACGTCAATGGAAATAGCCCAGGGCGCCTGTCGCCGGGATGGGTGGGCATTGGCGCTGGTTGGCCAGCAGTAGCCCGCGCGGGCCGAAGAACCAGGGGCTGTCATGATCCTTGACGATGGCGGTGATGTCGGCGGCGCCGATGATGGCGCCACGCACCAGCTCGTCGGGACGCGGGCATTCGACGCCCAGGCTGGCCATGAAGTCGGCCGCCCACTCGTACTCCTCCCGCGTCATGCCCTTGGCGGCGTGGATCGCCACCGGCCGGGCGTCGAAGCCGGCCTTGGTGACGGCGAAGGTGGAGCGGTTCTCCACGCCCTTGTAGCCGAGGACGATGCCCCAGGCCCAGGGCTGGCGGACACTGAGGGCGAGATCGGGAATCATGACCCACCTCCAAACAGGTCGTCGGTGTGGTGGCAGCGCTCGGGCATTCCCTCGGCGGTGAAGGCCGTGCAGCGGGGCTGGCCATCGGGGCCGAACTGCCATTCGATGGGGTAATCCTCGTCATCGACGCGTAGCGCCATGGTGGTCGCCAGGATGGCGCAGCCATCGCCAAGGGCGGGATCGGCGCGGTGGGCGGCGTCGCGGGCACAATCGACGCACCACGCTTCGATAAAACACCAGCCCTCGGTGCCGTTGGATGGCTGGTACTTCTGGCCGGCCTTCTTGGTGCAGGCGGTGGCGAGGTCGGCGGGATAGATGGCGCGGTCGGTCATTTCGATGTCCTCCTTTTGACAACTACCTTGGTCAGCTCCCGATCCACCCGAAACCGGCGCTGCACCGCGATGCGAGCAATGGCGGCAATCTGCGCCCGACTGCCGGAATGGCGGAACAGGCCGAGATAGGATGTGGCGCTTTCGGGGAGGTCTTCCCTGGGCATGGTGGTCAGCCGCGCCAGGGCGGTGCGGTGGGTCTTTGGACGTGCCGAGCGCCTGTACGGGCGGATGACATGGCCGACGAAGTCGATGCCCTTGGCTACCGGCGCCACGAAGGTCTTGTGCTCGGCGAGCCGCAGGCCGATTTCGGCCAAGTGGGCGCGGATCGCGTCGGCGGCGGCCAGCAGCACCTTGGGGTCCTGGTGGACCATCACCATGTCATCGACGTAGCGGACATAGCGTAGACCGAGGCGGCGCTTGACCATCTGGTCGATGGGGTCGAGGTAGACGTTGGCGAAAAATTGGCTGCTGAGATTGCCGATGGGCAGCCCGACGCCGGCCGGGGTCTGAAACAGGCTCTTGTGCGGCGGAACCCGAGCCAGGGTGCCGGCGGAGTCCTGGACGATGGCGTCGCGGCGGACGTCCTGGAAGACCAGGCGGTGGCATAGCTCCAACATGGTGGGATCTTTGACCCGCCGCACCAGCATGGCGAACAGCACGTCGTGGCGGATCGACCCGAAGAAGTTGGCGATATCGGTCTTGAGGTAGAAGGCCGGCTTGCTCCAGCCCTCGGTTGCCGAGCGCAGATGGCGCTCCAGACGGCCAGCGGCATAGAGGGTGCCGCGCCCCTTGATGCAGGCGCAGCTGTCGGCGACGAATGACGGCTCGAACAGGGGATTGATGGCGCGGTAGACCAGGTGGTGGACGATCCTGTCCCTGAACTGGGCGGCCCACACCTCGCGCGGCTTCGGTCGTAGAATAGCGAACACGGTGGCCGGCGCCGGCCACCAGGTGCCGGCGCGCAGTTCGGCCAGCAGGTCCATCAGGTTACGTTCGAGCGCGACCTCGAAGGCCAGCGCCGAGCGCGTGGTGCGCTTGCCTCGGCGGCAGTCGTAATATGCCTCGAAAAGATGGGCCACGGTGATATCGGATGGCTGTTGGATGATCATTTGCGGACGGCTCTCACGCGGGCGCTCCAGTCCTTGTTGTTGTTGTTCTGGTTGCCGTTGTTGAAGTTCTGGACCCACGCCGAGCCGGATCTGTCGGGGGTGTACAGGCCGGGTCAGCGATTGCCGAAGGCATCGACGCCGCCCAAGCTGCGCCGGGACGCGCGGGGGAGCACCCGCCGTATCCACGATGGCGCCTGGAGCGACGGCCAACTGCATCGACGCCGCCGCTACCCCGACCAAATGATGCGCGCAGGCTGGAAAGCCTTGACCTTCAAGCATCGGGCGCCTTCTTTCTTGTGTAGTTTAGCCATCCCGACGCCTGCTTGCCGATGGCGTCGGTCAGTTCCACCGTGGCCCCATAAGACGCTGGGGCGATCAGGTTGAGATCCTTGGACAGCCGCAGCAGCAGCTTCAGCGTCTCCAGGTGTTCCCGCAGGTCTTCGAGCGTCGATGGCCGGGTATCCGGGCCGGCGGAGTTGGCGCGGAAGATCCGCACCACCACCGCCTGTCCTTCGGCGAAGACCTCGCGCCCCACGCCCTGGCGATAGCCGCGCGGATACTGCTGCGTCAGCTTCGCGAGAAGCTGCAGCAGCTCGTAGGCCGGGCGGTAGATCGCCAGTTCAGTGGTGCGCGCCATGCAAAATCTCCTCAGGCGTCATCCGCCCTGGCCGCCGAAGCGGCCAGGGAAGAAGGGGTAAAGGTTAAAGAGGGCATTTGCGGACGGCTCTCACGCGGGCGCTCCAGTCCTTGCCGTAGAGGTTCTGGTTGCCGTAGCTGAAGAGCTGGACCCACGCCGAGCCGGAACCCCATTCGGTGCTCGTCCAGTAGTAGTCGCCAATATCGAAGGCTTCGGTGCCGCCCAGCTTGAACGCTTCGGCAATGGTCTGCTCCGGGACGTGGTCGTCTTCCGGGGTCAGGTTGGCGCGCAGCACGCTCATCTGATCGAGCGCCGGCAAGTGCCAGTCGGTGAAACCGCCGATGGAAAGGTCGCGGCAGAACTTGGCGGCGGGATGGGCGTCGTCGTTGATGGCCTCGGAATTCGCCAAGCCGTCGATCAGCGAGCGGGCGGCGGTCTTGCCGCTCGGTCCCCATTCCAGGCTCTCGGCCTCGCCCTCGGCCTTGGGGGCCACGATCAGCGCCATCAGGGCGCCATTCTCCAGGTACGTGCCGGCGAAATACCCGCCGCGGAACGGAGTGCCAATGGCGGGAAGGGTCGCGGTGATGTTGGTGTCGATATGGGTCATCTTACTCTCCATGGTTCAAGCGGTGGCCCCGACCGCCGAAGCGGCCGGGGAGAAAGGGGTAAAGATCAAAGGGGGACTTTGCGGACGGCTCTCACGCGGGCGCTCCAGCCCACGTAGCCGTTGCCCTGGCCGCCGTTGGTGAAGCGCTGGACCCACGCCGAGCCGGAACCGAACTCGGTGCTCGTCCAGTACCAGTCCTGGGCGAAGGCCTCGGGACCGCCCTTCTTGAACGCCTCGGCGGTGGTCTGCTCGGGCACGTAGCCTTCGCCCGGCATCAGGTTTTCCGCCATCAGCGCCGCCTCATGCCGGCTGGGCAGGTACCAGTCGGTGAAGCCGCCGATCTCCAGATCCCGGCAGAAGGCGGCGGCCGGGTGGTTGCCGTTGGCCATGGCGTTGGAGTTGGCCAGACCGTCCCGCAGGGAGCGGGCGCCCTCGGTGGTGGTGTTGCTGGTCTTGAACTGCAGCTTGGCCTCGCCCTCGGCCTTCGGGGCGACGATCAGGGCGTAGAGTTTGCCCTCCTGCAGAAAGTCGCCGGCGTAAAAGCCGCCGCCGAACGGCGTGCCGATGGTATCGGAAACGGGGGGATCGATCTTGGTCATCACGGTTTCCTTGCTGGGTCAGCCTTGACCGGCGATGGTCGCCAGGGTCTTGGCCAGGTCGTAGACGCGGCTGCGCACCTTGGGGTCGGGGATGGCGTAGTAGGACCGCACCAGTTCCAGCGTCTCGCGCTTCATCATGGGGTCAGGATCGAAGGTGGCGGCCTCACCGGTCAGGCCGGACGTGCCCTTGATGATGGCCATGGGGCTGGCGTCCTGGACCCTGTCGGCCATGTCGTCGAAGAAGTACGACACGGGGACATCGAGGACGCGGGAAAGATCGTAGAGGCGGCTGGCGCCGATGCGGTTGGCGCCGCGCTCGTATTTCTGGACCTGCTGGAAGGTCAGCCCGATCTCCTCGCCCAGCTTCTCCTGGCTCATTCCCAGCAGGGTGCGGCGCAGGCGCATGCGGGAACCGACATGGATATCGACGGGATTGGGGGCACCGTTCTCCTGGCGGCCACGGGTGGAGACTTTGCGCTTGCCCGGCTTGTCCGGGGTGGTCATCATGTTCATCTCAATCCTCCTTGATTTGGGGCGTCCGCCCCGGTTATCGGCCGGTCCCGCTGCAACGGGGCTGGCCGGATTGCGTGTGGTAGTGGTTGAGGGCGTCGCGCATGTCCGGCCAGGAGAGGCCGGCGGCCTCGGCGGCGGCGAAGACGCGCATGAGGTCCGTCTTGGGGTCGAAGGGCTGGGCCGCCTGCTCGTGCAGCGCCAACGGCGCCAGGTCGCGGCGCAGGTCGTCGGTGGCTTGTTGCAATGCCCGACCGCAATCCGACCTGGTGCCGAGGACGCGGGCGCCGAGGCGGGCCAGATTGTCCAAACGCACCAGGGTATCGAGCAGCCGGGCCATAGCGGTCACCATGCCCGGAGGTCATCAAAGGCGGAGGCGTTGCTCCGCTGACAGGTCGGGCAGACGTGGTTGTGCGGCCCCGCGCTCTGGAATTTTCCCCGGCACTTCAGGCAGGCTTTGGCCTTGGGCCATCCTCGGACGGTACGGGCCGTCTCGACCTTGTTGGCCGCGATGGTGGCCTTGCGGGCCGCAACAGCCGACCCGCCGCGCGGGTACTTCTCCGGCAGCCCCATGGCCTTGGCATGGGCGAACACCGCCTTGTCACTGGGAGCGCCCAGCAGCTCGGCCAGACGCTTGTAGGTGTGGCCCTGGGGGAACAGCGCCTCCAGCAGGGCGGGCGTGCTGTCCGGCTTCCACCAGGAATCGACCTCGGCCATGGTGCGGCTCTGAATGGGAAAGGCCATGGTCAGCCCTCCCGGATCTTGGCCGGCGGCCAAGCGGGCACCGGCTCGCGGATCACGTCGGGCTTGGGAATGCCATCGGTGCAAGCGGCGGGGCGGCGGTCGTCGGCCCAGGCGTGCCAATCGACCACCTCGCCGGACTCGCCCGGATGGATCGGATCGAAACGATCGGCATCGGTGCAGCCCAGGCAAGTGCGACCATGGGCCTCGGCGCCCTGGTGGTGGCGGCATTCCGGGCAGGCGGGGAAGCGGGGGGAGTGCTGGGCCATGGCTACTCCTCCTTCTCGGGGGTTTCGCCCACATAGAAGAAATCGAGCAGGGCTCGGAACCAGGGCAGGATGTCGAGATCGCCGTTGTCCGAGCTGAAGTAGTTCTCGGTGCAGTCCTCGGAGCCCTTCTCCTTCCCGAAGAAACGGCCGTTGAACGAGGCGTAAAAGACCTGATAGGTCACATCGCCGTGGACGAAATCGACGATGACGTGGTCAAGGCCGCGTTCGTCGTAGCCGCTGGTGTCCAGGACGAAACCGGCCTGTTTGCAGGCGTTCTTGACCTCGTCCAGGGTCTTGTGGCGGGTGTAGGTCTTCATGGCGCCACCTCCTCCAGCTGGGTTTCGAAGGGCTTGACGATGAAATCCTCGCCGGAGCTGCCGATGGAGATGCCGGCGATGGTGGTGGCCACCTCGGGCTCGGCCAGCATGGCCTCCTTGTTGGGCTCCTCCTTGACGCGCAGGAAGCGTTCCAGGCCCAGGCGCTTGAGCGCCGCGATCACCGTCTCGGCGCCCCGGATGGTCACCTTGGGCGGACGGGTGCGCCAGGCGATCTCGCCCGCCGCGAAGCGGTGGAACTTGACGCGGCTGTCCTGGGTGAGTTGGGTACGGTGGGCCTCCGCATAGGTGTGCAGGCCACGGGTCAGGGCCTCGATCTCGTCCTTGTGGGGCTTGGCCTCGGCCTCGAAGCGCGCCTTGACGTCGGCCAGAGCTTCGTTGAGAGCCGTCTCGATGATCTGGCGTTCGCGCTGGGCGGCGCCCAGGCGGGCGACGAAGTCGTTGGCCTGCTCGGGGGTCTGGGGCACCGCGAAGGGGGCGGCGTCGATCTTCAGGCGGGTGGCGGCTTTCGCCATGGGGTGGGCTCCTAGGGTTGGGGCGGGATGAAGTGGTTTCCGGTGATGAAGGGGAGCGGCGCCGGGGCGGCGGCCTGGACCTCGGCGCTGATCTCCGCGCCGGACTGGAGCACCAGGGCGACGAGTACGGCGATCAGCAGGGCGATGGTCATCCGGGGCATGGCGCGGCCTCCTGCTCGGCGTAGATCCGCGCCACCAGGCCGATGGCCAGGGTGTTGACCAGGGTGGTGGCCGAGCCGTGATCACGGATGCCGGCCACCACCAGCTCGGCGGCGTGCAGGGCCTGGGCGCCGGTGACCGGGCCGGAGCAGATCTCGAAGGTCTGGCCGTTGGCGCCGACCTCGGCCACCCAATGGCGGTCGAAGGCATCCAGCAGCACGACGCGGGAATGGCCCATCACCTCGATGGCGCCAATGGGACGGGCGGAAACCTCCTCCGACCCGCTCATCCAGGCGAAGACGGTGTCGCCGTTATAGGGCAGCGCGCTCATGCCGCGTCTCCGCCCGGCGGCGCCACGACCGGCTGGGCCAGGGCGATGGCGCGGCGCACCCCGCCCCGGTGCAGGATGGTGGCCAGGGCCAGGATCTCCAGATCCTCGTCGGATTCCGTGTTGCCCAATGCCCGCAGGGCCAGCTCCAAGGCATCGGCCTGGGCCGCCGCGATGTCGAGGGTGGCTTCGAGCGCACGGATGGAACGGGCATAAAGCACGGCGCCGTCGGGCCACTTGGCGACCGAGGACGAGAGGTTGCGCAAGCTGGCAGACAGGCCGCCATCGGGGGCGGCCTTGCCCTCCATCACGGCCACCCGATCGCGGGCATCACGCAGATTGACCACGAAGGTGCGCAGCTTGGCGGCATCCTGGTGGCGGCACTCGGCCTCCACCATCGGACCAAGCCAGAGTTGGGCGGTGGTCAGCAGATCGTCGAGCAGCTGGGTGCAGGTATCACGCATGATCGACCTCCTTGGATTCCTTGGGGCGGTGGGGGCAGGATTGGCAGGCGGTCCAGGCACGGAGCGCACTGGCGCCAGCCATGGGCATGGGGGCGTTGGCTCGCCCGGCACAATCGCCGCGCGCAATCTCGGCGCGGTCGTGGGGGCAAGGAATGCGGTGGGCCAGCTTGGCCAGCACCTTGGCCTCCAGCGGGGCGGTATCGTTGGCCGGGTATTTCCCCGCCAGCGCCAGGGAGACGGCGGTGCGGGAGATCCCGACCTGGCGGGCGGCGGCGGCCTTGGAGCCGAGGCGGTCAACCTCCGCCTGCAACAGGGTCAGCCAGAGCATGGCGCAGCCTCCCCGCAGGTCATGGGCGCCATGGCCTTGTTCGTGTTGGGATCAAAGACCGTGCCGTTACCCCGGACGATGGGGGGGAGATCACCGGTGTCATTGATCAATGACCAGCGGATGAAGCCGTTGGAGGTGAGCGCCGTACCGTCCTCTCGGCGGGACAGCCGGTGGATATAGCCTGTCTTCTCCAAACCCCGCAGATAGCGCCCGGCCTGGGACTCAGCGGCCTTTTCGTCGCGTGCGGACAGTTCCAGCAGGGCGGGCAAGGTAAACTTCTTCAAGAGCCGCATGGCCCGCCACAGGCGGGTGGACAGGCTGTTGCGTACCGGCCGCTTGCGCTCCATGGTCCCGCGCGGCCCGGAGGTGATGCGCTCTCCCCGCTGATGAGCCAGCAGTCCAGAGCCGGTGGCGCGGAAGCATCCCTTTTCCACGCGCTCCATATAGCCTCGTTCGATCAGCCGGGCGCAGGCGGCGGAGATCTGGCGGTGGGTCATGCCGCCTGTCGCCTCGGCCAACTGCTCCATGGTCAGGCAGCGGCCGGAGGCCAGGGCGTTAAGAATGGCCTCCTGATGACTGGTCTGGGCGGCCATGCTAACGCTCCGCCCGGACCTTGATGGGATTGCCTGTACGGCGGTCGATCAGCAGTTGGACACCATCCATGGCAGCGCAGTCGATGACATGGCCAGGGCTGCGACGTCCCAGGCGCTCGATGGCGGCGATGCCCTCCTTGATCTCGCGGGTGTAGCCCTTGGAGAGGTGGAGCAACTGCTCGACCAGATCTTCGGCCACCTCCACCTCACACAGGCCCTTGACCAGGGCCTGCACGTCGGCCAGCGAGCAGGGCTTGAATTCCACCGGCTGGGCAACGCGGGACGAGATCTGGCGATAGCGGGTCAGGCTATCGCGGATGCGGCCCATGCCCACCAGGATCACCGGGATCTCCAGGTGGTCGGAGAGGTCGCGCAGGGTTTCCAGCATGGATTCGCGGCGGCAGATGTGGTCGGCCTCATCCACCACCAGGGCGAAGGTGGAGCCGTCGCGCTCGGCCTCGGCGGAGCGCCGGGACAGCTCGCGCACCGCCTGGCGGTACATCTTCTCGAAGCTGTATTCGGGGGAAGTCTTCAGCTCTCCCAGCAGCTCGCGCAGCATCCAGGCGGCGGTCCATTCCTTCTTGGCCCGCAGGTAGATGCCGCCTTCCTGGGTCACCCAGCGGTTGATGATCGTGGTCTTGCCCAGGCCGGGGTCACCGTCGAGAATCAGGAAGCAGCACTCCTGGGCGCCACGGTCCTTCATAGCCAGCAGGCCAGCGAGGAAGCGGTTGAAATTCTCGGTCTTGACGAAGGTGGGTCGCATGGTGGTAAATCCCCTTGTGTACTCGGTTACGCGGCAAGGGCTGAGAGCGCGCCAACGTCCAGCCCTTGCATTTCCAACAAATCCTTGAAATTCCTATCGCGCAGCTTGCGCCGCAGCTCGGCCCGGTCCTGGTCCAGGGCCTGATCCGGGTTTTCCATGACCCAGCGCGCCCAGGAGGCGTCGTCGACGAACACCGCCGGGCGGCGGCCCGGAGCGGCGATGGCGGCGGGCGCCGGAGCGGCCTGCGGCGGCTCCATGCGGGCATAGGCCTCCTCGGCCGCCCGCAGGATCTCGGGCGAGAAGATTTCGGCTGGCTGGGGCTCGATGGCGGGGGTGGGATTGAGTTCGGCCAGGGCGACCTGGCGGTGGTTCTCCAGGCGCTGAATCTTGCCGGCCACCCGCTGTTCCTTGGCCCGCTGTGCAAAAGACACCGGCAGGTAGGCCCGCTTGTGGCCGCCCCAGATGGCCTCGCAGACATAACGGCCGTCGAGCAGCGAGACGCTGACGCTGCCGGCGTCGTGGATGTCGTAGGCCACCATCACCTCTTCGCCATGCAGATATTCCAGCTCGGGGGCGAAGTACTCGTTGCCGATCCAGTTGATCAGGGCACGGTTGACCTTGCGCCGCACCGCCGGACGGAACAGGGTCCGCGCCTCCTCGGCCGGCAGGGGATCGGGGGTCCAGCCATCGTTGATGGCCTGGTCCCAGACCTCGGACGGGGTCATGTGGCGGCGCTTACCCGTGGTGGGATCGACGATCTTGGGGTGGAAGGAATGGGGGCGGCCGTTATAGGCCTCCATGGCGGCATCGATGTCGGCGATGAAATCGGCCCAGCTGGTCAGCAGGCGCGAGGTGCCGGTGGCCTTGATCTCGGCGCGGGTCACCTTGAAGGCGGTACGCCTTGCGTCCTGATCCATACGCTGTCCCACATAGGTGGGACGCTGGCGGGCCGCCTTGTGCAGGACCGAGGAGTGGAAGCGCTCGACCACGCCACGCGCCTGGGAAGACCAGGGGGCGGAGTTGAGCTTGGTGATGCCGAGGCGGGCGGCCAGGCCGGTGACCTCGTCCTCCCATGTGGCGTTGTTGATGCCGCCGCCGTTGTCGTAATAGATGATGTCGCCCTGGGTGGCCGAGGTCACCGCGTGGCGCAG
>JACQAD010000204.1 GCA_016195125.1 Magnetospirillum sp. | reverse complement strand
GCCTCTATATGATCTGCACCATGAGCAAGCATAAGGCCGAGGGTGACGGGTACGAGGATTCCCTTATGCTTGATTGGCGCGGCCAAGTCGCCGAGGCCACCGGGGCAAATATCTTCTTCGTGTTCGGCAATGAGCTGCACACTCCAACCCCTGATTGCTTCCTGAATGGAATTACCCGCCAGACGGTTATAGCTTTGGCAAAGAAGCGCGGGATAGAAGTTGTCGAGCGCGCTATTTTCCCGGAAGAACTGGCAAAAGCCAGCGAATGCTTCCTGACCGGGACAGCCGCCGAAGTTACGCCGGTGCGCGAAATCGGAACCTATACATTCACCCCTGGTGATATTACCCGTCAATTGATTGCGGATTATGATGCCCTGGTTCGGGCCTAAGTATACAGGTCGCAGCGCTCTTGTTTTTTCCAGGGGGAGGGCAAAGGCCGGTATTTTCTTTTCCGGTCTTTCGTACTAGTCTTTCACCGGGATTGGAAATGGGCGCTGCGACCGGATGGGGCCGGCCGCGTTAGAACGGGTGGGAGTGTCCGTGTCGCACGCTTGGCGCAATTTGCGGCTGTCCAGCCGCTTCATGCTCATTGTCGGAGCCGGTGTCATTGTCCTGATCGCCAGTGTGGTCACGACCATCGCCCGTTTTGAGCGTACGGAGATGGAGCGTCAGCTCCTGCAACTCTCCGCCAACGAGATGACGTCTTTGCATGCCCTGATCCTGAACGTCATGGCCAAACGGCCGGAAGACGGGGACAATATCGGCATCGGCGTCTTCAACAGCTGGTTCGATTCCCGCAACATCCACTATCCCGGCAAGGTCTGGAGCGCCTGGGGGCCCAAGGTGGCCGCCTATATGAAGGATGTGGAGCCCGACCGGGCGCCCAAACTGCCCAAGGATTCCATCGATCGCGAGGCCTTCGAGACCAAGGTGGCGGTCGCCCGTTTCGACGGCGGTTTCTTCCGCTATTCCCTGCCCATCGTGCTGGGAGTCACCGACGGCGCCAAGGAAGAGGTCTGCCATTCCTGCCATGGCGGCATGGGCATGGTCGATGGCGATGTCATCGCCGTGCTGTCTTCGTCGCTGTCGACCGCCGAATCCGAGGAGCGTCTGAACCGGGTGCTGACCTGGCTGATCGTCGGCGGCATCATCGCCACGATCCTGGCGGTGCTGGGGGTGCGCTGGATTCTCAAGAACATCATCGCCAATCCCATCGAGGATATGACGGTGCGCATGGATAAGCTGGCGCGGGGTGATATCTCCGTGGAGGTGCCGGCTCTCGACCGCCAGGACGAGGTGGGCGACATCGCCCGCGCCGTTCAGGTGTTCAAGGACAACACCATCGCCAAACAGCAGATGGAGGCCGAGTCCAAGGTCGCCGCCACCGCCCGCGAAGAGCGGATGCACCGGCTCGAGGAACTGATCGCCAATTTCGACAAGGCGGTCACCGCGGTCCTGGATGCGGTGTCGTCCTCGGCGCAGCAGATGATCCAGACGGCCCGCTCCATGGTGGCCTCGGCCGATCAGGCTCTCGACAAGGCCAATTCCGCCGCCCAACAGGCCAGCGAGGCCAACCAGAACGTCAGCACCGTCGCCGCCTCGGCCGAACAGCTGCGCTCGTCCATCAACGAGATCGCCCAGCAGGTCGGCATGTCCAACCAGGTGGCAGCCTCCGCCACCAAGGAGGCGGATTCGGTCAATACCCGGGTGCAGGGTTTGGCCGGTGCCGCCGACAAGATCGGCGAGATCATCGAGATGATCACCGGAATCGCCGAACAGACCAATCTGCTGGCGCTGAACGCCACCGTCGAGGCGGCCCGCGCCGGCGAGGCCGGCAAGGGCTTCAACGTGGTGGCCTCGGAGGTCAAGAATCTGGCCCGCCAGACCGTGGGCGCCACCGAGGATATCGCCTCGCAGGTCAACACCATCCAGCAGGAAACCGACAAGACCGTCCGCGCGATCCGCGGGATCAACACCACCATCGCCTCCATGGACGGCATCACCACCACCATTGCCTCGGCCATCGAGGAGCAGGGCGCCGCCACCCAGGAGATCGCCCGCAATATCGAGCACGCCGCCTCGGGGACAAGGTTCGTTTACGACAACATCACCGAGGTGTCGCAGACCATTCACGAGACCGATCGGGCGGCCAAGGACGTGCTGGGAGCGGTGGAAGCGCTGCAGACCCAGGCTCAGACCTTGCGGAGCGAGGTGGACCGCTTCCTGAACAATATCCGCGGAGCCTAGTGTCCTGCCCCAGTAATTCGCTTGGCGAATTTCTGGGGCAGGCAGGCCGCTAACCAGCGGAATCACCACCTTGGAGAGCTTCGGCTGGAAGCCGAGGCACTCCAGGCGGAAGCGCCGCCACCGTCGCCGGGAAATCAGAGTGATATCGCTCTCCCGCGCTGGGCGCGGGGCAGGGATGCCGTGTTTCGGACTTCCCTTTTGTAGTGATTTTGGGTAACTCTACCGCCTTCGCTCAGGGGGTGCTCATGAGTTTGCCCAAGACTGTGCTTGAATGCCCGCACTGCAATGAAACCAGCGATCATCGCGTTCATTCCTATGGGGATGGCACCGCGATCGTCTGGTGCGGAGCCTGCCATAATCCGCGAGAGCTGCTGATGGCGCAATTGCGGCGGCAGACCCGGCGCGAAACGACCTTTCCCGCCGAATAATCTCCCCTGACCACCGAGTCCAAACGGCATTCGATCTGACTTTGTTCGTCATCCCGAGCGAAGTCGGGGGATCTCATCCTGCCGGGTCTTCCCGGAATCGGGAGGGGCGCAGCCGGCGGGAATTCCTTGCCGGGCTGGAGATGACGTGGCGGTCAAATCCACGAAGCAGCGGTATCACTACTGGGGCAGCGGTGCGTCCTCGTCGAGGATGCTCGACCCCTTTTCGTCCAGGACGTCGATGCAGGCCTGGACCACGACGGGGTCGTAGCGGGTGCCGGAATGGTCCCGCAATTCCGCCAGGGCGATGTCCAGGCCCAGGGCCGGGCGGTAGGGGCGGTGGGAGCTGATGGCTTCCAGAACGTCGGCAACGGCGATGATCCGGGCCTCCATGATGATCTCATCGCCCTTCAGGCCTTGGGGGTAGCCGGTTCCGTCGAGACGCTCGTGGTGCTGGCGGATCATGTCGGCCACCGGCCACGGGAATTCGATGTCGCGCATGATCTCCCAGCCCATCTGGGGGTGCATGCGAATGACCTTGTGCACCTCGGCCGACAGTTTGCCGGGACGGCTGAGGAACTCGGCCGGGATGTGGATCTTGCCGATATCATGGACCAGGCCGCCGGTTCTCAGGCCTTCGATCACCGATTCGGATAATCCCAGGCGTTGTCCGATGGCGGCGGAAAGCTGCGCCACCCGGCGCTGATGGCCGGTGGTGTAGGGATCACGCATCTCCAGGGTCAGGGACAAGGAGCGCACCGTCTGCAGCAGCACCCGTTTCAGGCGTTCGGCGGTCTGGCGCCTTTCTTCCTCCACGGCCTTGCGCTCGATGGCGTAAAGGATGGTGCGGCGGATCAGGTTGCCGTCGCCCTGGCCCTTGACCAGGTAATCCTGGCAGCCGTGCTGCAGGGCCAGCAGACCCATGGCTTCGTCGTCGAGGCCGGTGCAGATGACGATGGGCAGGGCCGGCGCGGCGCGGCGCAACCGCTCCACCGTTTCGATGCCGTGGGCGTCGGGCAGGGACAGGTCAAGAAGGACGGCGTCGGGAGGATTGGCGTCGACCGACAGAATGGCCTCACCCAGGGTTTCGGCCCGCTGACAGCGGAACCCGCCAACCTCGTTCAACAGCAATTCGATCAAACGCGCATCGGCGGGATTATCTTCGACCACCAGCAGATCAACCGGGGCCGAACGCGTATCCGTCATTTCCAGGCCCCGCTCAAGAAACACCGAGGGTCTCCCTCGCTCTGATTGAATTGCCGGGCGGATCAACTCCCAGGCAATACCCATTTGTGACATAGTGTGTTGGCGTTGTGTAGTCGCCGTAAGGCATCCCAGGCTTGACGATTATGCGCTATGGCATAGATGGCGGCCGAGGGGTGCACAGAGAATGCTACCAGGCAAAGCTACATATAATGCACATTAAACCATTGATGGAATACGTATTATATACCCTTGCAGGGCTTCCTTATGCAACTTGTTAGGTCTAACGTATGTGGCTTGGTATGACTAAGGTGCGGTCGCAATCCAAGGCGGGCGCATAAGAATGGAGGGACGCCATGGGCGGATTGAAGCTCGGAATCGGCGGAAAGATTTGGTCACTGGTGGCTTTGCTGGTGGTTGGCCTGGGATTGCTTGCCGCGCAAAGCCTGTCCTCCATGCGCGATACACTGGTCGAGGATCGACGGCAATCGTTGAAGCAGATCGTGGATTCCGCGGTCAGCGTGGCCGATGGGTTCAGGACGCGGGCCGCCAAGGGCGAGTTCAGCGAGGACGAGGCAAGGCGGCTGGCCGTGGAGACGCTGCGGACATGGCGCTATGGCAGCAATGACTACGTCTTCATCAATTCCTACGCCAACAGCGCCATCATGCATCCGCTGCGGCCGGAAATGGAGGGCCAGGACCAGACCAATCTGAAGGATCCCAACGGCATCTTCATCACCCGCAGCATGGTCGAGGTCTCGCGCGCCAATGGCGCCGGTTTCGTCGCTTACCACTGGGCCAGGGTGAAGGATCAGCCGCCGGTTCCCAAACTGGTCTATGTGCATGATCTCAAGCCGTGGGGCTGGGTCATCGGCACCGGCGTGTATATCGACGATATCGACGACGCCTTCCGCGCCAAGGTGCTCGACACCGGTCTGAAGGCCATCGCCATGGCCCTGGTCGCCGGATTTGTGGCGGTGTTGATCGCCCGCTCCATCACGCGGCCGCTGAAGGAATTGGTGACCCGCATGCGCGCCCTGGCCGATGGCGATATCGGCAACGAAGTGGCCGGGACGGAGCGCCAGGATGAGATGGGTGAACTGGCCCGGGCCATGGAGATCTTCCGCGGCAATGCCCAAGAAAACAAACGGTTGCTCGATCAGCAGGAAAGCCTGAAGCAATCCGCCGCCGAGGAGCGCAACCGCGCTCTGCGGGACATGGCCCAGGGTCTGGAGAGCCGGGTCAAGGTGGCGGTGGATGCCATCAATCAGGTGGGTCAGCGGCTCAATGGCGCCTCCAGCGCCATGTCGACCACCGCCGAGAAAACCTCGGAGCAGACCAACGCCGTGGTCGCCGCCACCGAGCAGACCTCGTGCAACGTCCAGACCGTCGCTTCGGCGGCCGAGGAACTGAGCGCGTCCGGCAATGAAATCAGCCGCCAGGTTGCCCTGACCGCCGATATCGCCCGTGCCGCCGCCGAGGAGGCCGAGCAGACCAACGCCATGATGGCGGCCCTGGCCAGCGCCGCCGGCCGGATCGGAGAGGTGGTGAGCCTGATCGATTCCATCGCCGGCCAGACCAACCTGCTGGCGCTCAACGCCACGATTGAAGCCGCTCGCGCGGGGGAGGCCGGCAAGGGATTCGCCGTGGTGGCGGGCGAGGTCAAGACCCTGGCCAATCAGACAGCCAAGGCCACCCAGGAGATCACCGCGCAGATCGCCTCGGTCCAGGCCGAGACCGACAAGGCGGTGTCCGCCATCCGCCATATCGGCGAGACCATCACCCGGGTGGACGAGGCCACCTCGTCCATCGCCAGCGCGGTGGAAGAGCAGAACGCCGCCATCCACGAGATCACCCGCAGCGTTCAGGAAGCGGCACGGGGCACCCGTGAGGTCTCCGAGCATATCGGACGGGTTTCGGAAGGAACCCGGACCTCGAAGACGGCCGCCGAGGAAGTGGCGGGCTCGGCGCGCGAAATGGCGAGCCAGAACGGCGCCCTGACCAAGGAGATCGACGGTTTCCTGCGCGAGATCCGTACCCAGGCGGCTTGATCGGGGCGGCCTGACCGGGGCGGTAAGAAAAAGGGGCGGCTCCTTGCGGGGCCGCCCCTTCATGTTTGCGTGCCGCAGACTAGGTCAGGCTTTCGCAGAAGCGCTTGATGCGCTCGGCGGCCTTGGTCAGGGCGGCGTCGGAGGTGGCATAGGAAATGCGGAAATAGGGCGACAGGCCGAAGGCCGCGCCCTGGACCACCGCCACGCCCTCGGCCTCGAGCAGGGCGCCGACGAAATCGGTGTCGCTGTTGAGAATCTTGCCGTCGGGGGTCTTCTTGCCCATCAGGCCGGCGCAGGACGGATAGACGTAGAAGGCGCCCTCGGGGGTACGGCAGGTGATGCCGGGGCACTGGTTCAGCAGGCCGACGATCAGGTCGCGGCGGCGCTTGAACACCTCGGCGTTCTTGGGGATGAAGTCCTGGGTGCCGTTCAGGGCTTCCACCGAGGCCGCCTGGCTGATGGAGGCGGTGTGGGTCACCGACTGGGACTGGATCATGTTGATGGCCTTGATGATGGCCACAGGCCCGGCGGCATAGCCGACGCGCCAGCCGGTCATGGCATAGGCCTTGGAGACCCCGTTCATGGTCAGGGTGCGGTCATACAGTTTGGGCTCGACCTGAGCCGGGGTGCAGAACTTGAAGCCGTCATAGACCAGATGCTCGTACATGTCGTCGGACATGATCCACACATGGGGATGACGCAGCAGCACGTCGGTCAGCGCCTTCATCTCGTCCCAGGAATAGGCGGCGCCGGTCGGGTTGGACGGCGAGTTCAGCACCAGCCACTTGGTCTTCGGCGTGATGGCCTTTTCCAGATCGGCGGGCTGCAACTTGAAGCCGGTATCCTCGGGGCCGGTGACGAAGACCGGCACGCCGCCGAACATCAGGGCGATATCGGGATAGCTGACCCAATAGGGCGCCGGCACGATGACCTCGTCACCGGGATTGATGGTGGCCATGAAGGCGTTGAAGATCACGCCCTTGCCGCCGACGCCGACGGTGATCTGGTCGGGGGTGTAGTCCAGGCCGTTCTCGCGCTTGAACTTGGCGGCGATGGCTTGGCGCAGGTCCAGGGCGCCGGCCGGCGGGCCGTACTTGGTCAGGCCCTTGTCGATGGCGGCCTTGCCGGCGGCCTTGATGTTGTCGGGGGTGTCGAAATCCGGCTCGCCCGCGCCCAGGCCGATGACGTCGCGTCCGGCGGCCTTCAATTCGGCGGCCTTCTGGGTCACCGCGATGGTCGGAGACGGCTTGATGGCGGAAAGCCTGTCGGCGATGAACGGCATGGCATCGGTCCTTGGATCATGGCGAAGGGAACGCGCAGGTTAAACAGGGCGCGGGGGGCGAAGGTACGCGCGCCCGCGTGCGAGTGCAAGGGGGACGCGGTATCATTCGCGGCGGATACGTTCCCCGATTGCCTTCGGCGCCGGGAAGTGGAATCATGCGCCCCCATCTTTCAGGCTGCGAAAGCGTTATTTCATGAGGACCGCCGCACTCGTCGCCGCGTTGCTCGCCGTCTTGGCTCCCTTGACCGTCCTGGCCGCGCCGGCTGCCAAGGCCGAGGCCAAGGTCAAGGTCAAGGCGCCCACGGCCGCCGAAACCCGTCATTCCGCCCTGATCGCCGCCGCCCTGCGCGGCGAGCCCGAGGCACAGTATCATCTGGGGCTGGCCTATCGCGACGGGGGGCACGGCATCAAGGCCGATCCCCAGGCGGCGCTGATCTGGTTCACCCTGGCCGGAGCCGACGGCAGCGTCCCCGCCGCCGTTGAGGCCGCCAAGGCGTTCGAGGCCGGACGTGGGGCCAGGCGTGACCTCAACGCCGCCGGCAATTGGTGGTATCGCGCCGGCATGCTGGGCGACAAGGCGGCGCGGTCGCGCTGGGCGGAGCTGTTCATGGACGGCAACGTCCATTCCATCGGTGGCCGTGACGGCGTCGAATGGCTGTCCGAGATCGCCGACACCGGCAATCTCAAGGCGATCATGGCCCTGGGCGAGGCGCTGGAGCGCGGCGCCGGCATCGCTCCCGATGCGCCGGCCGCCGAGGGCTGGTACCGTCTGGCCGCCCTGCTGCACAGCGATTTCGAGGCGCGCTACCGTCTGGGCCGCATGATGCTGGCCCGTCCGTCCATGTGGCGGATGCCCACCGAAGAGGAATGGAACGCCAAGGACGCCGAACGCAAGAGCCATCCCTTCGGAGCGGTCTGGTATCCGGCCAAGCCCGGCAACGCCGACGACAAGGCCGTGCAGTTGCGCTCGGGCATCGTCGAGGGCGAGTTCTGGCTGCGCTCGGCCGCCAATCACGGTCATGTGGAGGCGCAATACGCCCTGGGCGCCATTCTGGTGAACGGCCTCGACCTTCCCATGGACATGGTGGAGGGCATCGCCTGGCTGGAGGCCGCTTCCGTGCAGGGCCACGCCGAAGCCATGATGCTGCTGGGCGATCTGGCGGCCAAGGGGCAGGGCTTCTACGGCAAGGATCCGGTGCGGGCCTTCGTCATGTTCGATCTGGCCGCCGGCCAGGGCGAGGAGGGGGCCGCCGCCGCCCGCGACGCCGTGGCCAAGACCATGAATCAGCGCCAGGGCGCCCGCGCCCGCCAGCTGGTTCAGGATCTGCGCGAACTCAGCAGCGCCCAATAAGGCGGAGCTGGAGTGCATCAGCGTTAAGCTGAAGCCCTCCAGCCTCCGAAAATTGCCTTCGCCTGAATGCGGGAAACGCTAGAGGCCTTCCAGAAGGGCGCGGCCCGTCTCGCCGCCATCGCCGCCGAGGCGGGTGGCAATGATCTGGGCGAGGGCGGCCACCAGGGCCTGCAGGCGCGCCAGTTGCTCCCCGTCGGGATGGGGCGAGGCCTCGATCAGCCGGCAAAGGCGATTGCCCAGTTCAGTGACCAGGGGGTAGCCGAAGGTGGCGGCCTGGCCCTTCATGTCATGGCTGATGGTGAACATGTCGGCCAAGGCTTTGGTCGCGTCCGATCCGGCGGCGCTGACCTCCTCCAGGCGGGCCTGCAATCTGATCAGATCGGCTTCGGCCCAGGAGATATAGCGCTGGTTGAGGCCGGCCAGTGCCGCCTCGGCCCGGGCCATGGCCTCCACGGAAACACCGGGAATATCGGAATCCGAGGTCATGGGGTTATTCCGCCGCACGCCCGGCGGTCTCGGTTCGGCGGCGGTTCATCTCGATCAGTCCGGCGGCCCGTTCGATGATCTCCACCGCCGAGATGGGCTTGGCGATGATGTCGTCGATACCGCTCTCCACCGCCTGCTCCAGCACGGCATGATGGGTCGACGGGCTCAGCCCCAGCACCGGAATCGAGCCGCAGCCGAGATCGCCCCGGCGCAGACGGTGCAGGAACAGAACCCCCTCGGTGGGATCGCCCGACCAGTCCATGATCACCAGATGGGGCGGCCGCTTGGCCATCAACGGCGCGGCCTGTTGGGGATTGCGGGCCTCGATCACCTCGGACACCGGCAGGGCGCCCATCAGCGTGCCGATCAGGCGGCGCATGTGCGCGTTCGGGTCGATGATCATGATGCAGATCCGCCGATCCACCATTCCGGCTCCCCCGTGACGGACCAGGGGCCGGTGGCCGCTGGTCGACTTCCCTGTCCAAGCCCGGATCGTTACCCGGAAGCGGCGTGCCTTTGCGGCTTCATCCGGTAAATACCCTAACACCATCCACGTGTCGGCGAAAACTGAGCCTCTAGTATTAAGTACTTGTGCGTTGGAGGGGGGCGACGTCCGCGCAAGGGGGCTTGCCAGGATGGGCGGCAGGAGGGACCATGCCGATCATGATGAAGCGTCTTCTCTCCCTGGGCGCCGCCGCCCTTGCCGCCCTGCTGGGCGGGTGCGGCGACGGCCCGTCCACGGTGCCCGGCGGCTATCGCAGCCCGGCCACCTGGAGTTCATTCTTCGCGGCCACGTCGTCGGGGCCTCTGTTGCTGGTGGTGCACGGCAATCCCTTCGCCCTGCCGGCCCCCGAATTGCGGGCCAAGGTGGCCAGGGCCATGGAGGGGGCCATTCCGGCCCGCCCCTTCACCCTGACGCCAGCGGCCGAGTCGGCGCCGCTGCCGCATATCCGGGTCGTCGTGGCCCTGGGGGCGCCGGCCTCCCTGAATGCGGCCGATCTGTGCGTCGGCAAGGCGGTGGTGGCCGGAGCCAAGGCCGAGGGCGGGCGCATCGAGGTGCTGGCGGCGTTCTGCGACGGCTCGGCGCTGCTGTCCTCGGTGCGAGGCTGGGTG